>NZ_JBBNAH010000728.1:0-12338 GCF_037994325.1 Pseudomonas sp. | reverse complement strand
TTCATACCCCATGCGCAGCTCCTGCGCTTGCTGGGCCAAAGCGGCCATTGCCTCTGTACTGTGTTGGTCACGGTGAGTTTTGTAGGCAATCAGATCGGCAAACAGCACGCGGCGATGACGACCGGTTCTGGTGAACTTTAACTCACCATTTTCGAGCATCTTCACCAAGTGGGGGCGCGAGACATTGAGCATGTCGGCTGCTTCCTGAGTAGTCAGCTCGGCATGAATGGGCACCACTTTCACCGCATTGCCCAGGGCCAACTCACCGAGAATTTCCACCAGCAAGCGCAGCGCCGAGGTCGGCAGTTCTACTTCATGGGCGATGTCGTCTTTGTCGAAAATTTCGATGCGCTGGGTGTCGAGCCCTGTGGCCAGGTAGGCAGCCAGCGTGCGCTGCCCCTGCACAGCAGCCGCTACTTCACGTTCGGCAGGATGAGGGGTGAGTTTGAGGTCGGCAGTAGTCATGGCAAAACTCCAGAGCAGCGAAACGTAACTACGAACAGACTATTCGAAATAATCGAAAATCGCAATAAACGAAACGCCACCCCTAGCGCCGACCGCCCGTTATCACACCGCGGCGGTTGATGCCGCCTTCACCGGACGACTCACGCGCAACGCCACCAAGCTGCCGACGACGGTTAGCGCGGCCAAGCTATAAAGCGCCATATCGGTAGAGCCGGTCTGGTCTTTGATCCAACCGACGATGTAAGGGCTAAGAAAACCGGCCATCTGGCCAATCGAGTTGATCAACGCCAGTGCCGCCACCGCCACGCTGGCACTGAGGAAAGCCGTAGGCAGCGGCCAGAACATGGGCAGGCCGGTCAGCGCGCCCATGGTGGCGATGGTCAGGCCAAGAATGGCGATAACCGGCACGGTGGCAAAGTTGGCGGCAATCACCAAGCCAATGGCGCCCATCAGCATGGGCACTACCAAGTGCCAGCGGCGTTCGTTGCGCAGGTCCGCCGAGCGCCCGACCAGCAGCATAAATACGCCAGCGGCCAGGTACGGCACGGCGCTGATCCAGCCAATTACCAGGGCATCGCTGAAGCCGAGGTTTTTGATGATGGACGGCAGCCAGAAGTTGATCGCATACACGCCGCTCTGAATGCAGAAGTAGATAAAGCCCAACACCCAAACAAACGGCATGGTCAGCACCGACAGCACCGAAACATTGGCTTGTACTGGTCGGCTGCGGTCATCAAAGGCGATATCCGCCGCCACCCTGGCGCGTTGTTCAGGGGACAACCAGCGCGCGCTTTCGGCGTTGTCGCACAGCAGCACAAAGGCCAGCGCGCCGAGCAGCACGGTGGGCAAGCCCTGAATCAGAAACATCCACTGCCAGCCGGCCAAACCTGCGTGGCCGGCGGCGAAGTGGTTGAGAATCCAGCCGGAGAACGGCCCGCCAATCAACCCGGAAACCGGAATGGCCGACATAAACAACGCCATGATTCGGCCACGGCGCTGGTTCGGGTACCAGCGCGAAAGGTAGAGCACGATGCCGGGGAAAAAGCCCGCTTCCGCCATACCGGTAAGAAAGCGCAGCACGTAGAACTCCAGCGGCGTGGTGACAAACAACAGGCACGTGGAGAAGAACCCCCAGGTGATCATCATCAAGCCAATCCAGCGCCGCGGGCCAAACCGGCTGAGTGCCAGGTTGCTGGGCAGGCCGCACAGTACATAGCCGATAAAGAAAATGCCGGCACCAAAACCATAGATGGTTTCACTGAAGTTCAGGGCATCGAGCATTTGCAGCTTGGCAAAGCCGACGTTGACCCGGTCCAGGTAGTTGAACAGGTAGCAGATAAACAGGAAGGGAATCAGATGCAGGGTGACGCGACGGTAGACGTGATCGCCTTCAACGTCGCCCACGTCCTTGATTGAAGGGTTGGGCATGGGTCAATCCTCTGTGCTTGTTATTTTTATGCCGACGCTGCGGACCGTTCGAGCTTAGTGAGTTGGCCCGTGCAGCGCTTTGGGGCTTTGCACCCCTTTGCCGGCAATTTTCTGTGTAATCGCACAAAAAACTTCAGTCATCTAGCCTTTATCATCCACGCCTGCCGCTCTGCTGCGCCCACATTTGGGCGAGATAACAATTCAGCAGGGGCCACTGTTGTATCGTTGCCCAACCGTTTTTTGCCAGGACTCGCCCATGTTCGAACTCACCCACCAGCTGGCGCAGAACATCGTCGACCGGGCGATGGCCATTCTTCCCTACAACGTTAATGTGATGGACAGCCAGGGGCTGATTCTGGCCAGTGGCGAGCCCAACCGCATCAATACCCGCCATGAAGGCGCGCAATTGGTGCTGGCCAACCACCGCATTGTTGAGCTGGACGAACAGGCCGCGCGCACCCTCAAGGGCGTACAACCCGGCATCAACCTGCCGCTGATGCACGATGAACAGTTGATCGGCGTGTTGGGTATTTCCGGCGACCCACAAGCCTTGCGCACCTACGCCGAGTTAGTGCGTATGACCGCCGAAATGCTGGTGGACCAAAGCCGCATTCAAGCCGAACAGCAATGGCGCAAAACCCGCTGCGATGATTTGCTCGCCGTGCTGCTCGGCGAAACCGGTGGCTCGCAGCGACTGATCGACGAAGCCCATCAACTGGGCCTGAAACCGCACCTGAGCCGCACCCCGCACCTGATCGAAATCGCTGACGGGCAAAACTCCACCGAGCTGGCCGAATGGCTGCGCGGCCATTACACCGACAGTTGGTGCAGCGCCCCGGCCCCGCACACCGTGCTGTGGTGCTGCCCGATCAGCATCGACCCGCAGCGTTTTAGCGAACGCCTCAAGGCCCAGGGCTGGAACCTGCAACGTATGGCCTCCGGCATGCCTTGCGCCGACGTTCACGCGCTGCGCCGTTGCTGCCACCGGATTGCCGAGCTGCTGGCCTATGGGCAGGCGGTGAAACCCTATCGTCTGTTGCTGTCACTGACCCGCTGCCGCTTGCCTACGCTGTTATGGACCCATCGCGCCGAAGACACCCTGGGCGAACTGTTGGTGCCGTTGCACAACATCGTCGCCCGCGATGGCAATGGCCAACTGCTGCGCACCCTGCGCGCCTGGTGTGAACACAACGGCCAGCCCCAAGCCTGCGCCGATGCGTTGGGTATTCACCGCAACAGTTTGCGCTACCGCATGGAGCGCATCGCCGAGCTGACCGGCAAGGACATGACCCGCCTGGACGACCTCGTGGAGCTTTACCTGGCCGTGCAACTGATGCCCAGCAGCGGCTGACTTTTGTCCGTCTGCACAATCCGAACAGCACTGCCTTGTGAATCTGGCCAAAGCGAGGCAGCAATAAAGCGTGCCAGCATGGGCGCACCTATATGCCGGAGCCTGTTATGAAAATCGTCATTGCCCCCGATTCATTCAAAGACAGCCTGGGCGCGCCCGCAGCGGCCGCCGCCATGGCGTTGGGGTTCAAGGACGTATGGCCGGACGCCGAGTTGGTGCAGTGCCCCATGGCCGACGGCGGTGAAGGTACCGTTGAGGCGATTCTTGCCGCTCTGCAGGGCGAGGCCCGCAGCACGTTGGTCAGCGGCCCGTTGGGCCAGCAAGTAAAAGCCCGCTGGGGCTGGCTGGCGCAATCGCGCACGGCGATTATCGAAATGGCTGAAGCCAGCGGCCTGCAACTGGTGCCGGTGGAATTGCGGGATGCGCGTTTCAGCTCCACCCGTGGCACCGGCGAATTAATCCTCGCGGCCCTGGATGCCGGTGCGCAAAAGGTAATTTTGACCATCGGCGGCAGCGCCACCAACGACGGCGGCGCCGGTATGTTGCAAGCGCTGGGCGTCAAGCTGTTGGATGCCGGCGGCCACGCCATTGGCCCTGGTGGCCTGCCGTTGTCGGTGCTGAGCATTCTCGATATCAAGGGCCTCGACCCGCGCTTAGCCGATGTGCAGGTGCAAGTGGCTGCCGATGTAAATAACCCGCTGTGTGGCCCCCACGGAGCATCGTTCACCTTTGGCAAACAGAAAGGCGCCACGCCTGAGCAGGTTGAACAACTGGATGCCGCCCTCGCCCACTTCGCCGATTTGACGGCGGTAGTGCTGGGTACTGACCGTCGGGACGAGCCCGGTGCCGGTGCTGCCGGTGGCATCGGCTTTGCGGCTAAGGCTTTCCTCAACGCCACCTTCCGCCCTGGCGTGGAAGTGGTGGCGGAGCTCACCGGCCTGGCGGAAAAAATGCACGGCGCCGATCTGGTGGTGACAGGCGAAGGCCGCTTCGATGCCCAGACCCTGCACGGCAAAACCCCGCTGGGTGTGGCTCGAGTAGCCAAGCAGTTTGGGCTGCCGGTGGTGGTGCTGGCAGGCACCTTGGGCGAGGGCTACGCGCGGCTATATGACGTGGGCATTGATGCCGCTTTCTCCCTGGCCAGCGGGCCGATGAGCCTGCAGGACGCGTGTCAGCAGGCATCGACCCTATTGCGAGAGCGGGCGCGCGACATGGCCCAACTGTTGCGCGTTGGGCTATCGCTTAAAACCTCTTAAACCTACGTCTAGCTGTGCTTAAGCGTCAGGGTGCGACAGGCTTACCCGGTTGCGCACGCTAGGCCGTTCTTGCATGCGGCCGTACCAGGTAAGCAGCGCATCGCACTCGCTAGGCACTTCAAGCTCGACCAATCCGGCAAAGATCAAACCACCGATCACGGTAATGTCGGCCATTGAAAACGCGTCGCCAGCAATAAACGGCCGGGTACGCAGCAGGCCGTCAAAGTAGCGCATGCCGCGCAACGCTTTATCGCGCTGGCGCAGCCCCCACTCGGCATTCTGGTAGAGCTCCACATCCGCGCCTAACCCTGGCGTCGCGTGGTGGAAATACACGCTGACCGCATCCAGCAACTCCAGCTCAGCGCGCTTGCTGAGCATATGAATGATGCCCTGCTCTTTTGCCGTACGGCCGGTAAGCGTGGGGTTGCCGTCCAGGGCATCGAGGAATTGGGTAATGGCGGTGCATTCGGCCAGCAGGGTGCCGTCGTTTAGCTCTAGAACAGGCAAGGTGCCGGAATAATTTTTGGCGAGAAACTCTGGAGTTTTGTGCTCGCCTTTCCATAAATCGACCGACTCGAACTGCACTCGCGATTGCAGGTTTTTCTCCGCCAAAGCGATACGCACCCGCGCGGGATAAGGGCCGGTGTGCCAGTCGTAAATCTTCATAAAGGGCACCGTAGCGACATCAAATGGGCAATTCTGGGTACTCATCTCAATCTCCTACCTATCAGTTGATAGGTAAACTTTAGAAGAGTTGAACAGCGGCGGTCAACGTCTATCTATCAGTTGGCAGGTAAATAACTGAGGACTAGAATGGCCACCCGTGCCTCCCCTCCATAAGGCACCGTCTTTAGCGAGGTTGTACAAGTGAGTAGCAATGCTAGGGAAGCCATTCTGGAAGCTGCGAAAAAGTCTGCGCAGGCCCATGGCTATAGCGGTTTGAATTTCCGCGATCTGGCAGCAACAGTCGGCATAAAGAGCGCGAGCATCCACTACCACTTTCCCACCAAAGCCGACCTCGGCGCTGCAGTAGCTCAGCGCTATTGGCAAGACACCGCCGCGGCGCTGCAAACCCTACAGAGCGAAAACCAAGACCCGCTGGAATGCCTGCGCCATTACCCCGCGATCTTTCGCCGCTCGCTCCAAAGCGAAAACCGGCTGTGCTTGTGCAGCTACATGGCGGCCGAGTACGACGACTTGCCGGAGCCGGTAAAGGCTGAAGTACAAACCTTTGCCGACATCAACGTGGCCTGGCTAACGGAGTTGTTGCAAGTAGCGGGCGTGGTAAGCGCGCAGAAGAGTGAAAAACGCGCCAGGGCTATTTACGCTGCCATAGCAGGGGCCCAATTGGTTGCCAGAAGCCGGGCTGATATCGCGCTCTACGATGCATTAATCGACGGTTATCGCGAAGCGGGTTTGCTGCCCTAGGTCGCGGGTTAAAGAAAAGCGCCCGCGGCCACTTCGCATCGTCGTCATCAACAATCTCAATAAGCCGTTGTTGCCCCTGACGACTAAGCTGCCGCCAACGCCAATCAATGAGCAAGGAGCAGCCCCAATGACCACCTCCCCCGCCACCCTCGACGACGAAACCCTGGCCTTTGCCGAACGCGTTTTTGATGCCGCTCGCGCTGGCGCCACCGGCGACCTGCAGGCTTTTCTCGCCCAAGGCCTGCCCGCCGACTTGCGCAACCATAAGGGCGACAGCCTGGTAATGCTGGCCAGTTACCACGGCCACTTGGACACCGTTGCCCTGCTGCTCGAACACGGCGCAGATGCCGACCTGCGTAATAACAACGGGCAAACGCCACTGGCTGGCGCGGTGTTTAAAGGCAACTTGCCGATGATCGAATTATTGCTAGCCAAGGGTGCCGATGTGGAAGGCGCCACGCCGGACGGTAAGACCGCGTTGATGATGGCAGCGATGTTTAATCAAGGCGCTGCCATCGACCTGTTGCTGGCCCACGGCGCCAATCGCGACGCCCGTGAGCAAGGTGGTCTGACGGCGCTCGAGCTCGCCCAGCGGATGAACGCCCCGCTCGCCCTGCAACGTTTGCAACAGGTCTGATGCTGGCGTGCCAGCCTTGAATACGCTGGCAATTCGGGTAGGCTCGTCGCCTTTCTCAGAAGGAATTTCTGCCATGCCTAAAGCCACCGCTCGCCACATCCTGGTTTCCACCGAAGCCAAGTGCAATGAATTGAAAGCTGCCATCGAAGGCGGCGCTGACTTCGCCCAAGTGGCCAAGGACAACTCCAGTTGCCCATCCAGCCGTGACGGCGGCAACCTCGGCTCGTTTGGCCCAGGCCAGATGGTTAAAGAATTCGACACCGTAGTGTTCAGCGCGCCGGTAAACGTGGTGCAGGGCCCGGTGAAAACCCAGTTTGGCTACCACCTGCTGGAAGTGACCAGCCGCCAGGACTGATCCTGCTGCTAGCCCTTGCTCTGCCGAGCAAGGGCTTTTTCCTCTCCCGCCCACTATCTAAGCCCATCCGCTTCACCCGGCATTTTTGTATCAGCAGGGTAAATTCGCGTGCTGGCACCCACCCTTCTGGTTTGAATGGCACCTCCCGTTTGTAGAGGATTTGCCATGCGCCATCTCCCGCTGATTGCCAGCACGGCCTTCGCCGCCACCTTTATCACTATTCTCGCCATGGCCGCCGACATGCCCCCGCCGCCACCCAACGGCGAGCACCGCAAAGGCCCGCCGCCTTTCGCCATTGAGGCATGCAAAGGGCAAAGCGTTGGTAGCACGGTGAGTTTCAAGAGTCCCGACGGCAAGACATTCAAAGGGGTTTGCCGGGAGTTCGACGGCACCTTGGCAGCCATGCCCGAGCATCCGCCAGGCCATGACAAAGGTGACCACAAAGGGCCACCGCCAAAACCGCAAGACGAATGAATGCAATAACTTCTCATTGAGCCGGCATTGACCTGAGGCAAGTTCGCCACGCCAGGGCCGCCGTATAACCGTGCGACCCGCGCTACTGCGCTTTTTGCCCATGAGGTCGAGCATGAACATTACATCCGCGAGCATTTGCGCCGCCGCCGACGACCTGAAAGGTTTCGTCGGCTTTAACAGCAAAACAGGCCAGCACTTAGTGCGTTTCAGCGAGGACTCGTTTGGCCTCGACGTGGTGGAAAGCAGCATCACGCCGAGTTGTGAGTTTGTCTGGGTACAGCTCGAAGGCGATTTAATGGCCTTGAGCCGCGACTGCCTTCAGTTGCTGCTTGATCAGAATATCGACGACCGCCTCAACCTTGCCCCGGCACTGCATGTGTATATGCGTCGTCGCGACATGCCGGAAATTCAAGCACAACGCCGCCTGCAGAAAACCTGTAGTGGCAAGTGTGAAAGTGGCGAATGCAAAAATGGCCATAGCCATCATCAGCAGGGGGAACGGGTGGTGGCGACCAACCTGTAACGGCGCACCAGCGAGCAGGAGGCGGACTCACATCCGCCGTCCGCTCCCATCAACAGGCAAACTGCCGGCGATCAATGCACCGGCAGTTCAACACCGTGAAACAGCTCTTCCAGCTCCACTTTGTTATGGCACTGCACCGCTTTGGCCATCACATCGCGGGTCAGGTGCGGGGCAAACTTTTCAATAAAGTCGCACATAAAACCGCGCAGGAAGGTGCCGCGGCGGAAGCCGATTTTGGTCACGCTCGGTTCGAACAGTTCACTGGCATCCAGCACTACCAAGTCCGGATCAAGTTTGGCGTCGACCGCCATTTTCGCCACGATGCCCACGCCCAAGCCCAGGCGGACGTAGGTTTTGATTACGTCGGCGTCGGCAGCGGTGAATACCACTTTCGGCGTCAGGCCACGGTGGCTAAAGGCTTCGTCGAGCTTGGAGCGACCGGTGAAGCCGAACACGTAGGTGACGATGGGCCATTCGGCCAAGGCTTCCAAGGTGAGCTTGGGCAGTTTGGTCAACGGATGGCCTTGGGGCACCACGACGCAACGGTTCCAGGTGTAGCAAGGCATCATGATCAGGTCGTTGAACAGCTCCAGACCTTCAGTGGCGATGGCGAAGTCGACCGTTCCGTCAGCGGCCATTTCGGCGATCTGCATTGGCGTGCCCTGGTGCATATGCAGGGCCACGTCGGGGTACTGTTTGATAAAGCTGCTGATCACCGCCGGCAAGGCATAACGCGCTTGGGTGTGGGTAGTGGCGATGGAGAGCGTGCCTTTTTTCTCGTTGGAGAATTCCTGGGCAATCTGCTTAATGCTCTCAACTTTGCGCAGAATTTCACCGGCGGTGGTAATGATGCGCTCGCCTGCCGGGGTAACGCGGGTAAGGTGTTTGCCGCTGCGGGCGAAGACCTCAACGCCTAATTCGTCCTCCAGCAGGCGGATCTGTTTGCTGATGCCTGGCTGCGAGGTGTACAGGCTCTGCGCCGTAGCAGAGACGTTGAGATCGTGGTGCGCGACTTCCCAGATGTAGCGCAGTTGCTGGAGCTTCATAAATATCCCTCAAAGCTGAAAAGCGACACGGCAGACGCCAAAGGCCTTATATAACCATAATAATGGTTAGAAGGCTAAATCTAGACCATTTTTATGCAGATTGCGCAATGACTCCCCTATAGGGGTGTGCTCTGCGCACCGCAGCGCTCCTTACAAACCGCCGGTGCGCATCACCCTACGAGTCGGCCCGGTTGCGGTGTTGCAGCATGGGCACCAGGTACACCGGCACTTCGGCAATCTGCACCAAGCGCGCGGCGGTGCGCCCGAGGGGAATATCCTGCACACCGTTGTGACTGCTATGGCTCCCCACCACCAACAAGTCGACATTAAAGCGCTGCGCCTCGGTGAGAATGACCTGCGGCGGATCGCCCTGCACCACCCGCACCGCTCGCACCATGTCCATATCCTGCTGGGTATCACCCATCTCATCGCGAAAGCCTTCAAACACCCGCTGTTCAATGCTGGCCAACACTCCAGTCAGGCCATTGGTGCGAATCTCCGTGAGTACCGCTTCGTCCAGGTAGGTTTTCAGTACCGATTCGGCGAACAAGCCCATGGGTTCAACGGCATGCACCACGTACAGATCGGCCTTGAAGGCGCGCGCTATAGACAGGGCGTGTTGCAACACATAGGGGGCGTAAAGGCCTAAATCAGTGGCGTAAAGAATTGAGCGAATCATGCGGCCTCCTAACTGCATTCTTAACGGCCTGGGTTCAGCTTAGCAGCGCTGGCTATAAATCCACGCGCCGTTAGCTCGCCAAGACGAACGGGCGGTAAGAAGGCCGGGAGACTAGAGCTGCGGCTCGTTGCTGATGCCATGGGGAACATGCCCGGTGGCCACGACTTCACGGCTTTTTTCGCAATGCCCGGCTTGGTCATCAAAAAACACGTCGGCGCCGAAGGTTTCCAGAATCGCGGTTTTTTCCAGGCCACCGAGAAAGTACGACTCGTCCAGACGAATATTCCACTCGCGCAAGGTACGGATCACCCGTTCGTGGGCCGGCGCCGAGCGTGCGGTGACCAGCGCCGTGCGAATCGGGCAGTCCTCCTGCGGAAACTCCTGTTGCAGGTTGTGCAATGCGGCCAAGAACGGTTTGAACGGCCCGCCGCCGAGCAGCTCACGGGCCGACTCGCGCTCATGGGCCTGGAACGCCACCAGGCCGCCAGCCTGATATACCCGCTCAGACTCATCGGAAAACAGCACCGCATCACCGTCGAAGGCAATACGCAGTTCATTGCTCGCCGCGCGACGAGCGCCGCCAGAAAGAATGGTCGCCGCACCAAAGCCGGCGCGTAGCGCACTGCGTACATCTTCAGCATGGGTAGAGAGAAACAGGTGACAGCCAAAGGCGGCCAAGTACGGATCAGGGCTACGACCGCCAACAAAAGCGGCGCGGGAAATGCCCAGACCGTAGTGCTGAATCGAGTTAAACGCGCGCAGGCCGGTATCCGCGCTATTGCGCGAGACCAGAATCACCTCGACACGCTGCTGGCCAAGCCTTGTGTTCAAGGCCAACAGTTTTTCCACCAAGGGAAAGGCATCTCCGGGCGCCAGAATCTCTTCCTCATGCTCAATCTGGTATTGGCGATACGCCTCCACGCCTTCACTTTCGTAGATGCGGTGGCTTTCACGCAGGTCAAACAATGCGCGCGAGGAAATTGCCAGTACCAGTTTGTCCGCCAGCCCCTTGCTCATAAGCACCTCAATTCAGGTTGCGACTGTCGATAAAGGTCAGTTGTTGCTGCAATGCGCGAATACGCGTCAGGTCGACGCCCGCGCGTTCGGCGGCGGCCAGCGGCTCGGCGTAAATGTAATGCAGCTCCAGCGGGCGTTTTTCGACAAAGTCGTGGTACATGCTGGGCAGGTAATCCGGCATGCGGTCGGTAGAAGCGAGCAGCTTGTCGGCGAATACTTCAGGAATGACATGACCACAGGCAGCAGCGCCTTGGATCACTTCCTTCATGATCGCCAGAATCAACGCACGGGTTTCAGCGTGAGCCATCAGTGCCGTGGTGCCCGCATTGAGTACCACCGACAAGCCGTTGTAAGGCACATTCCAAATCAGCTTTTGCCAGCGCGCCTGCGCCAGGTTGGGCATAGCGGTGGAATCCAGCCCTGCTTTCTTAAACATCGCCGCGCCTTCTTCGGCGATGGCTAGCTGCGCCGCTGTATCGGTCGCCGGGCCGCTGTGATAGCCGAGATTAACCCCGCCTAGCGCTTGATGTTCGATCACGCCGGGAGCTGAACGGTGAACGCAGATATAGCAGAGGCCGCCTAGCAGATGCAGCGACTCCGGCAGCAACGGCCGCAAGCCCTCTTCCACCGCCAGACCGTTCTGCAACAGCACAACGTTAGCGTTGGGCGCCGCCACCTTGCTGATTAAAGGCGCCAGCTCGGCGTTGCTGGTGCTTTTGGCGCCGACCAGTAACCAGTCACAGGCCGGCATGTCGGCGGCATTGCAATATGCCTGAACGTTTTCAAGCTGCAGTGCACCATGCACGGCGCTGTTCAATTGCAGGCCGCGTTCGCGTACGGCGGCATATTCGCTGCGCAGCAAGAAGTGCACGTCAAAACCGGCACGCGCAAGCATAAGCCCATAAAAACCGCCAATAGCACCGGTGCCGATAATGCCAATGCGCGGGCTGTGGGTATCAGACATCAAGGAAGCTCCTCAGGTGAATGAGCCAGCGCCGCGCCAATAGCGGCGCTCAGCTCGGCTGTAGTCAAGCGCGAGTGCACCGCGCCGAAAAATTGACCATCGCGCACGACATACAGCGCGGGCAAGTGAAAAACCTCATAACGCTCGACCAAACCGCCATTGTTGGCGGCATCAATCCAACACAGGCGCGTCACCGGCAGGGCCATGTCCGGCAGCGTTTGCCGGGCCCAGCGGCAACTGGCACAACCTATGCTCGTAAATATCAACAGCGACGTGCCCGGCCAATCGAGCAGTAAGCGATCTGCATCGAAATCCGTCAGTTCGGATTGGCAGGCTATGCTGCTAGCAGTGATGCCCATAAGCCATCATCCGATGTAGTGGAGTTTTGCCGTAATGCGACAGTTTTTGCGTCATCCCAGTGATATGCCAGTTGAGCTAGTCCAGCGCAAGCATGCCTTCCTGCCACGCCAGCGGTTGCACAATATCAGCCTCGGCGGCGTGGCCTGCAATTCCGCTAAAGGTTTTCGTCGCGGTACCGCCGTGGAGCTGCGCATTCCGCTGCTGGGTGACCAAGCGCGCTACAGCGGTGTAGTGGCCTGGTGCAAAAAGCTGCCGTCGGACTACCTGGTCGGCATTGCCTTTATTGATGAAGAAACCTTATTTCGGGCGCGAATGGTCGAACAGGTTTGTCAGATTGAGCACTACCGTCACCTAA
>NZ_JBBNAH010000727.1:0-4476 GCF_037994325.1 Pseudomonas sp. | reverse complement strand
TTATACGCCTTTGTTGGGCTTCGCCGTTGGCTCAACCCAACGTCGTTCAGCGCACGCTGAGCGGCGGGTTGGTGAGCTTCTCGAGCAAGCCGGCCTGGGCGCTGCGGGCGTTCTGGTTGCCGGTCGGGCTTGAACGTACATAGCGACCGTCCGATTGCAGCACCCAGCTCTGGGTGTTGTCGCTGAGATAGGACTCCAGCTCCTTCTTCACCCGCGT
The DNA here is from genome assembly GCF_037994325.1 of Pseudomonas sp. Lineage (GTDB taxonomy): Bacteria > Pseudomonadota > Gammaproteobacteria > Pseudomonadales > Pseudomonadaceae > Aquipseudomonas. The sequence goes on along the minus strand of NZ_JBBNAH010000727.1, from coordinate 4,259 downwards.
AATCAGCTTTTTGCCCTCGACCGGGAAGCAGGTTTCCACGCGCTTATCCAGGTTGCGCTCCATCCAGTCGGCACTCGACAGGTAAATCTTCTCGTCGAAGTCATTGAGGAAGTAGAACACCCGGGTGTGCTCGAGGAAGCGACCAATGATCGAACGCACATGGATGTTGTGCGACACACCGGCAATACCTGGGCGCAGGCAGCACATGCCGCGAATCACCAAGTCGATGCGCACGCCGGTCTGGCTGGCTTTGTACAAGGCGCGAATGATCTTCGGGTCGGTCAGCGAGTTGAACTTGGCGATGATATGCGCCGGCTTGCCGTCTGCCGCCAACGCGGTTTCGCGGGCGATCATATCCAGCAAGCTCTTCTTCAAGGTAAACGGCGCATGCAGGAGCTTTTTCATGCGCAGGGTCTTACCCATGCCGATCAGTTGGCTGAACAGCTTGGAGACGTCTTCGCACAAGGCATCGTCAGAGGTGATCAGGCTGTAGTCGGTATACAAGCGCGCGTTGCCGGCGTGGTAGTTACCGGTGCCCAAGTGCGCGTAACGCACGATTTCGCCGGCTTCGCGGCGCAAAATCAGCATCATTTTGGCGTGAGTTTTAAAGCCGACAACGCCGTAAATCACCACCGCACCGGCCGCTTGCAGGCGGCTGGCCAGTTGCAGGTTGGACTCTTCGTCAAAGCGCGCGCGCAGCTCGATAACCGCCGTGACTTCCTTACCGTTACGTGCGGCATCAACCAATGCGTCGACGATTTCGGAGTTGGCGCCGCTGCGATACAGGGTTTGTTTGATCGCCAGCACATGTGGGTCTTTCGCCGCCTGGCGCAGCAGGTCGACCACCGGGGTGAACGACTCGAAGGGGTGCAGCAACAGGATGTCCTGCTTGCTGACCACGTTGAACAGGTTGTCGCTGTTTTGCAGCAGCTTTGGAATCACCGGGGTGAACGGCGTGTACTGCAGTTCCGGGTGGCTATCCAGGCCGGTAATGCTAAACAGACGCGTCAGGTTGACCGGGCCGTTGACGCGATACAGCTCAGTCTCGCCAAGGTTGAATTGCTTGAGCAGGTAGTCGGCCAGGTGCGCCGGGCAGGTGTCTGCCACTTCCAGGCGCACGGCATCGCCGTAACGGCGAGAGAACAGCTCGCCACGCAGGGCGCGCGCCAAGTCCTCAACATCCTCGGAGTCCAGCGACAAGTCGGCGTTTCGGGTCAGACGGAACTGGTAGCAGCCCTTCACTTTCATGCCTTGGAACAGGTCATCGGCATGGGCATGGATCATCGACGACAGGAACACGTGGTTGTCGCCAGGGCCACCCACGTCTTCCGGCACCTTGATCACCCGCGGCAACAGGCGCGGCGCTGGAATGATCGCCAAACCGGAGTCGCGACCAAAGGCGTCGATCCCTTCCAGCTCAACAATAAAGTTAAGGCTTTTGTTCACCAGCAATGGGAACGGGTGGGTGGGGTCGAGACCGATCGGGGTAATGATCGGGGCAATTTCGTCGCGGAAATAACGGCGTACCCAGGCTTTCAGCTTGGTGGTCCAGAAGCGCCGGCGGATAAAGGTGATGTTGTGCTTGGCCAGCTCGGGAAACAGTACGTCGTTGAGAATGGCGTACTGGCGGTTGACCTGCTCGTGCGCCAGCTCGCTGATACGGGCCAACACTTGGTGCGGCAGCAAACCATCGGCCCCAGCTTGCTCGCGAGCGAAGGTGATCTGCTTCTTCAAACCGGCTACGCGAATTTCAAAGAACTCGTCCAGGTTGCTGGAGAAGATCAGCAGAAACTTCAGGCGCTCCAGCAACGGATAGGACTCATCCAGTGCCTGCTCCAGCACGCGAATATTAAACTTCAGCTGCGACAGCTCGCGGTGAATATACAGGCTGCTGTCGTCCAGGCCTGGAATGGGCGCAGGCACTGGAGCCGGTTCGGGTGCAGCAACTACGGGCTCTTCAACGGGATGCTCGGCGACGGGCTCAGCGGCGGTTTTATCGGCCGAAGCTTTCTCGGTCGACACCTTCTCAACAGCGGCTTTGTCGGTGGAGCCTTTCTCGGCAGTCGCCTTCGCAGCGGGCTTTTCTGCCGCCACTTTTTCAACTGGCGTCTTGCCTGCCACTGCTTTTTCCGTCACGGCCTTTTCCACCACGGCTTTATCGGCGACGGCTGAGTCATTCAGCTCATCCGCTTTGCTGAGTCCTTCGCTATTCATCACGTATTCCCAAACGGGCTTACTGCCCTTGCTTTAGTAGTTGTGCCGCACGCACGGCGAAATAAGTAAGGATGCCATCGGCACCTGCGCGCTTGAACGCGGTCAGCGATTCGACAATCACGGCCTCGCTAAGCCAGCCATTCTGAATGGCCGCCATGTGCATCGCGTACTCGCCGCTGACCTGATAGACAAAGGTCGGCACGCGGAATTCCTCTTTCACCCGGTAAAGGATATCCAAGTACGGCATACCTGGCTTGACCATTACCATGTCCGCGCCTTCGGCCAGATCCGCCGCCACTTCGTGCAGGGCTTCGTCGCTGTTGGCCGGGTCCATCTGATAGGAGGCTTTGTTGGCTTTGCCCAGGTTCAACGACGAGCCGACCGCATCGCGGAACGGGCCGTAGTAGGCGCTGGCGTACTTGGCTGAGTAGGCCATGATCCGCACGTTGGTGTGGTCAGCCAGCTCCAGCGCTTCACGGATGGCTTGAATGCGGCCGTCCATCATGTCTGAAGGTGCCACCACCTGAGCGCCGGCATCGGCGTGGGACAGGGCCTGGCGCACCAGTGCATCGACGGTAATGTCGTTCTGCACATAGCCTTCGTCATCAAGGATGCCGTCTTGGCCATGGGTGGTGAACGGGTCAAGGGCCACATCACTGATTACCCCCAACTCCGGAAACTTCTCGCGCAATGCACGGATGGCGCGCTGGGCGATGCCTTCCGGGTTCCAGGCCTCGCGACCGTCGAGGGTCTTTTTCTCTGGCGGGGTTACCGGAAACAGTGCCAACGCAGGAATACCCAGAGCCACCCAGGCTTCGGCTTCTTTCAGCAGTAAGTCGATCGACAAGCGCTCAACGCCCGGCATGGACGGCACTTCTTCGCGGCGGTTTTCACCTTCCAGCACAAACACCGGATAAATCAGGTCATCGACCGTCAGCACATTTTCGCGCACCAGTCGGCGCGAAAAATCGTCGCGACGGTTGCGACGCAGACGGGTGGCAGGGAAAAGACGATTGGCGGGGGTAAAACTCACGGCAGACTCCTGGGCCCGCACAAACGGGCGAGTGTGACAGTTATAGGCCGCCATTATGACCAAAGAATGACAAAAGCTGGCGCCTATGCGACGGCGCGACGCAGCCGGCGGCCGTTCTTGCTTTGAATCGTATCAGCGCTGATGCGTCACGCTTTCCCCTTTAAGGCTGACAGGTTAGGCTGCGCGTTCATTTCGCTGTGCACGCTGACGATGCTCCAACAATTTCTGCAGGACTTCGGTTACCTCGCCCTCTTTATTGGCACCTTTTTCGAAGGCGAGACCATTCTGGTATTGGCCGGCTTCCTCGCGTTCCGCGGTTACATGGATATCAACTATGTGGTCGTCGTCGCGTTCTTCGGCAGCTATGCCGGCGACCAACTCTGGTATTACCTCGGCCGCAGCCACGGGCGCCGCTTGCTCGCGCGCAAACCGCGCTTGCAGAAGCTGGGCGACAAGGCGCTGGGCTATATCCAACGCCATCCGGATTTGTGGGTGTTGAGTTTCCGCTTCGTGTACGGCATGCGCACCGTAATGCCGGTGGCCATTGGCATGGCCGGCTACCCGCCGCTGCGCTATTTGCTGCTTAACGGTATTGGTGCGATTGTCTGGGCCATGGCCCTGGGCTTTGCCGCCTTCCACTTTGGCTCGGTGATGGAAAGCATCCTGGGCAATATCAAAAAATACGAGCTGTGGGTGCTCGGTGCGCTGGTGTTGCTTGGCGCAGTGCTGTGGCTGCGCCGCTATATCAAATCGCGCAAAGCCTGATCAGGCTGGCACGCCTGACCGGCCACGGCGCGCCAGCATAAGCAACGCCAGAGCGCTAAGCAGGCTGTAGATTCCCAGCAAACTCCAGCTCAGCAAATTGATGGGCAACAAACCCACCTGCTCGGCCACCCACAAGGCCGGCGCATTCAACAACAAACGCAGCACCTCCAAGCCCAGCGCATAGTCGCGGTTCTCCAGCCACGCCCCCAACACAAACAAGCCAAACGCCATCCACGCGCAGCTGCCG
>NZ_JBBNAH010000726.1:0-16251 GCF_037994325.1 Pseudomonas sp. | reverse complement strand
CGCCGTGCGGCACACCAGAATTGCCATTATCGGCACCGGCTTTTCCGGCCTCGGCATGGCCATTCGCCTAAAGCAGCAAGGCGACAATGATTTTCTGCTGTTTGAAAAGGAAGCCGGCGTTGGCGGCACTTGGCGCGTCAATAATTACCCCGGTTGTGGCTGCGACGTGCAATCGCACCTGTATTCCTTTTCTTTTGAACAGAACCCGGAGTGGACGCGCATGTTTGCCCGCCAGCCGGAGATCAAAAGCTACCTGGAAGGCTGCTGGAGTAAATACCGCCTGCAGCACAATACCCTGCTGGAAACCGAAGTCGCCGGCATGCGTTGGGATGATCAGGCTGAGTTGTGGCGTATTCATGACCGCGCCGGCAATCACTACACCGCGCAGTTTGTCGTGTCCGGCATGGGCGCCCTCTCCACGCCGTCGATCCCCAACATCAATGGCGTAGAAAACTTCGCCGGCAAGCTGTTCCACTCCCAGCAGTGGGACCACGACTACGACCTCACCGGCAAGCGTGTGGCAGTGATAGGCACCGGCGCCTCGGCCATTCAGTTTGTGCCACGGATTCAAAAACAGGTCGGCCAGCTCGACCTCTATCAGCGCACCGCGCCCTGGATCATGCCCAAGCCCGACCGCGCCATCAGCGAAAAAGAGCGCGAGCGTTTCAAGCGCTTCCCACTGGCACAAAAAGTATGGCGCGGCTTGATCTACGGCGTGCTGGAAAGCCGGGTGATTGGTTTTGCCTTGCTGCCTCGGATCATGAAACTGGCCCAATGGGTCGGCAAAGCGTTTATCAATAAACAGATCAAAGACCCGGTGCTGCGCGCCAAGGTCACGCCCAACTACACCATGGGCTGCAAGCGCGTGTTGATCTCCAATGACTACTTTCCGGCCCTGACCCAGCCCAACGTGGATGTGATCACCGACGGCATTCAAGAGATCCGCGCTAACAGCATCGTCACCGCCGATGGCCAGGAACGGCCCATCGACGCGATTATCTTCGGCACCGGCTTTACCCCAAGCGACCCCTTGCCCCGTGGCGTGATCTTTGGCCGTGACGGTGTAGACCTGCTCGACACGTGGCCCGAAGGCCCGCAAGCCTACAAAGGCACCCTGACCGCCGGCTTCCCCAACCTGTTTTTCCTCATGGGCCCGAACACCGGCCTGGGCCATAACTCCATGGTCTACATGATCGAATCGCAGGTTCAGTACGTGCTCGGCGCGCTCAAGTTGCTGGATAAACAGAACCTGCAAAGCCTGGAAGTGAAGCGCGACGTACAGGACCGTTTTAACGCCAAGATTCAGGGCCAGTTGGGCAAAACCGTGTGGAATGCCGGCGGCTGCATGAGCTGGTACCTGCACCCAGTGAGCGGCCGTAACTGCACGGTATGGCCCGGTTTTACCTGGCGCTTCCGCCTGTTAACACGCAACTTCGACCCTGCCGCCTATCACTTCAACCGCGCACAACCGGCGCACCCGGCCCAAGGTTATCTACCCAATGCCGCGCCCACCGTGGCCCAGCAAAGCGAGGTGACAGCATGAAGTCCTTTGAAAATAAAGTGGCCGCCATCACCGGCGCCGGTTCCGGTATTGGCCGCGCCTTGGCCTATGCCCTCGCCCGCCAGGGCTGCCATTTGGCTTTGGCCGATGTGAACAGCGAAGCGTTGGCTGAAACCGCCAGCACCGCGCGCAAGCTGGGCGTCACGGTCACCGAGAATCAGGTCAACGTCGCCGAACGCGAGGCCGTGCATGCCTGGGCTAACCAGGTGGCGCTCGACCATGGTCGCGTGAATATGGTGTTTAACAACGCCGGCGTCGCCCAGGGCGGCACCGTGGAAGGCAACGACTACGCCGACTACGAATGGATCATGAACATCAATTTCTGGGGCGTGGTGTATGGCAGCAAAGCGTTTCTGCCCCACCTTAAAGCCTCAGGTGACGGCCATATCGTTAACGTTTCCAGCGTCTTCGGCCTGTTCGCCCAGCCCGGCATGAGCGCTTATAACGCGACCAAATTTGCCGTACGCGGCTTTACCGAATCGCTGCGCCAGGAGCTGGATATGGCCGGTGGCGCGGTGTCGGCCAGTTGCGTGCACCCAGGGGGGATCAAGACCAATATCGCCAAGACCGCGCGCATGAATGACAGCTTGAGCAAGGTCACCGGCCAAGCCGCTGATCAGGCCCGGCAACAGTTCAACGACCAGCTGCTGCGCACCACACCGGATAAAGCGGCGCAGGTGATTTTGCGCGGCGTGTTGCGTAACAACCGGCGGATTTTAATTGGTGCCGATGCCTGGGTGCTGGATGGCATGCAGCGTTTGCTGCCGTCGCTGTATCAGCGCTTGGTAGTGGGATCAATGAAGCTGGCGGCGCGGTTTGCGCCCAAGCCTAAGCGCGGGGTGGGTGAGCCAAAAGCTACCGAGTAACCAGAGAACGACGCGATCCGTAGGGTGTATGTGCGCACCAATCGGTTTAATGGTGCGCACAGCACACCCTACGGATCTGTGGCCTCAGGCCATGTCCGTCCTCGGCAGCCACACCCTGATCAACGAAAACAAGCGCTCCAAATCCAACGGTTTGGCCAGGTAATCACTGGCCCCCGCTTTCAGGCATTGCTCTTGGTCGTCCTTCATCGCTTTCGCTGTCACGGCGATAATCGGCAGCTTGGCAAAGCGTGTGTCCTGGCGAATACGGCGGGTGGCTTCATAGCCGTCCATTACCGGCATCATCACATCCATTAGCACCAAGTCGATATCTGGATATTCCTCGAGCTTGTCCAGTGCCTCCTGGCCATTGCCAGCGCTGATTACCTGCACGCCCTTTTCATCCAGCGCGCTGATCAAGGCATAGACGTTACGCATATCGTCATCCACCACCAGCACTTGGCGGTTCACAAATACTTCGTCGCGATTGCGTGCGGCCTTGCTCGGTGCCTTGCGCAGGCTACCGGCCGGGGTTTCCACTTTGTGCAGAAATAGCGTCACCTCATCCAGCAATCGTTCGGGCGAGCGCGCGCCTTTGATGATGATGGAGCGCGAATGGCGACGCAGGCTCTCTTCTTCGCCACGGGTCAGTGGCCGCGAGACGTAGACAATCACCGGCGGGTAGGCATCGATATGCTCATTTGCCATTTGGGTGAGCAGCTCATTGCCGTGCATATCCGGAAGTTCCAGATCGATAACCATGCAATCGAACGGCGTACGACGTAGCAGGTCCAGGGCCTGCCGCCCATGGGACACAGCGGTGACTTCGATATCCAAGCCTTCCACCAATTGCGCAATGCTGTCGCGTTGGCGAGCGTCGCCTTCCACCACCAATAAGCGCTGCACCTTCTGCGTCAGCCGTGCCTCCAGGCGCGAAAATACCTCCACCAGCGACTCACGGGTGGTCGGCTTCTGCGCGTAACCAATAGCGCCCAGGTGCAGCGCCAGTTCCGTGCGGTCGTCGGTGGAAATCACGTGCACAGGAATATGCCGTGTACTGGCGCTTTCCTTAAGGCGTTGCAATATCGATAGCCCCGGTTCATCGGGCAAACGCATATCCAGCAAGATGGCGTCCGGCTGGTTATCGGCCAGCAATCGAAACGCCTCGCTTGAGCTGTGGGCCACCAGGCAGCGGTATTTCAGTTCATGGGCGAGATCGAACAGGATTTGCGCAAATTTGACTTCGTCCTCGATCACCAACACACAGCGACCAGGCATATCGTGCCGGTCGCGGTCGTCGGGGAAACTCTGTTGTGGCTTGGCCAATGCATCGTTAGCGGACGGTTGGTTTTCACGGGTGTTCACAGCAGTAGGCTCATTGCCGAGGAACAGCCGATTGGTATCCAGCCCTTGAGTTGGTAATGGCTGTGCGTAATTGAGCGGCAGCCACAGGGTGAACTGGCTGCCCTTGCCGGCCTCGCTGTGTACATGAATATGGCCGCCTAACACCTCGGCCAGATTGCGTGAAATCGACAGGCCCAGGCCGGTGCCGCCAAAGTGCCGGTTTATGCTGCCATCGGCCTGGCGAAAGGCTTCGAAAATAATGCTCTGCTGCTCAGGGCTGATGCCAATGCCGCTGTCGCTGACGACAAAGGCCACACCACCGTCGGCCGGCTCGATACTCAGGCTCACGGCACCCGCGCTGGTGAACTTAAACGCGTTGGACAGCAGGTTTTTCAGCACCTGCTCAACGCGCTGGGTATCACTGACAAAATGCACCGGTGCATCACTGGCCACCCGCACCTCAAACGCCAAGCCCTTCTCCACCGCCTGCGGCTGGAACAACACGTCCAGGCCATGGGCCAGGCGTTTTAGCGAGGTTTCTTCGGGACGAATTTCCAAGCGCCCGGCTTCGACCTTGGACAGGTCGAGAATGTCGTTGATCAGCGCGAGCAAATCTTTGCCTGAGGAATAAATCAGCTCGGCATGGCGAGTCTGCTGTTCATCAAGATTGCCCTTGGCGTTGTCAGCCAACAGCCGCGAAAGAATCAGCGAGCTGTTCAGCGGCGTGCGCAGTTCGTGGGACATATTGGCGAGAAATTCAGACTTGTAGGTACTGGCCCGCTGCAACTCGCTGGCCCGTTGTTCCAGCTCGCTACGGGCCTGGGCCAGGGCATGGTTGCGCTCATCCAACTCATCGCGTTGACGGGTGAGAAACTGAGTCTGCTCGTTGAGCTGGTCGTTGGTCTGTTCCAGTTCGGCCTGCTGCTGTTCCAGATTGACCTGCGATTCCTGGATCAAACGCGACTGGTCTTCCAACTCTTCATTTGCGCTACGCAGCTCTTCCTGCTGCACCTGCAACTCTTCGTTGAGCTGCTGGGTTTCGTGCAACGACTCCTGCAGGCGCTGGCGATAGCGCGCCACCTCGATGGAGGTACCGAGACCATCGGTAATCGACTGCACAAAGGTTTGCTCGCGCTCAGTCAGCTCACGCATAAAGCCCAACTCGAGTACACCGTTGACGTCACCATTGTTCTGGATCGGCGCGAGCATCACCGAAGCCGGGGCATCGCTGCCCAGCCCGGAGTTGACCGTCAGGTAGCTGCCGGTAAGCCCGGCGACCACCCTCGCGCGCCTTTCAACCGCCACTTGGCCGACAAGCCCGGTGCCATCGTTAAACGACTGCGGCTTGGCTTGCTGCTCAGCGTCAAAGCCATAGTCAGCCACCCGCTCCAGCTCACCATGGTCCTGACGCACGTAAAACGCGCCGACCACCATATCCAGGTAACGGCCGAGAAAGGCCAGCGCGGTCAAACCAATCGAGGCGGTGTTGGGCTGACCAATGATGCTTTCGGCCAATTGCGACTGTCCTTCGCGCTGCCAGGCTTGCTGTTGCAACTGTTCGGTAACCTTCTCTTGCTGACGCAGCAGGGAACCGTAGAAGTTCGACAGACCGATCAGTTCACGGCGTCCGAAAAAAGCCAGAATGCCGCTGAACGACAGGTTGAATAGCGCATACAAGCTGATGGTAACGATGGCCGTGATGCTCGCCCGTTCGTTACGGTCGTGGCGCAGTTGCTGCTCGGCGGAGATAAAGTCGCTGAATTTATTGCGGATGCTGTCCATCAGTGAGCCGCCCGCCACTTTCACCGTAGTAGGCGGCGCATTGCTCGCCTGGCGCTGCTCAATCAGCTTGGCCGCCGCCAGCGCCCAGCGCTGTTGCAGATCTTCGATATCGCGCAGGCGCTCGACTTGTGCCGGGTTGTCTTTGACCAGGTCGCGCACGCTCTGCATATGCACGCCAATGCGTAGCCGCGCCTCTTCGTATGGGGCTAGCACGTCCGCTTCACCGCCAATCAGATAACCACGTAAACCGGCCTGTTGGTCGATGGTCAGGCGGTAACCTTCATTGGCCTGGGCGATAACCTGATCGGTGTGTTCCACCCAACTGAGCACGTACAGCAAATAAGCGATCAGGGCGATAAACAACCCAGTGCCAACAACCCCCGAACCAATTGGCAGCGCCAAATTGCGGGTCAACATACGGCGAAAGGCGTGCTCATCGACAGTGGCGGCACTGTTCATCTCGAGTCCTCCGAATTGAACAAGTCATGGGGCTGGAACATGGATGCCGGTTCCCTGACATCCGTTCAAACAACCTGAGGGAAATCCTGAGGTTGTTTGAAATGTAGCTGTATTGAGGGGGGATTGCGCTGTGGCGTTTGGTTTAGAGCTCGGCATTGCCCAAACCCACTCGGGCAGTGCCCTCTCCCATTTGCGGGCGAGGGGAGCAGATTAGCAATTAGCCCGCTAACACCCGCGCCAACGTAGCGCGCACTTTGTCCATGCCATCGTCCAGCGCCCGCTCGATTTCGGCCATGGTAATCACCGCGTGGGTCTTACCCGCTGCCGGGTTTACCACCAGAGCCAGGCAGGCGTACGGCAGCTCCAGTTCACGAGCCAGCGCCGCTTCGGGCATGCCGGTCATGCCGATGATATCGGCGCCATCTCGCTCCAAACGGGTAACTTCCGCCACGGTTTCCAGACGCGGCCCCTGGGTGCAGGCGTAAACCCCGTGGCTGCTATAGGACACGCCCTCGGCAGCCAGGGCGTCGATTAACTCATTGCGAAGGATGTCGTTGTAGGGGTAGCTGAAGTCGATATGGGTGACATGCTCCAGCTCGCCAGCGAAAAAAGTGTGCTCGCGGCCATGGGTGTAATCAATGAGCTGGTGCGGTACGCAGAAGTGCCCAGTGCCCATGGCAGCATGAATACCGCCCACGGCATTCACCGCCACCACCACATCGGCGCCGGCATGTTTCAACGCCCAGATATTGGCCCGGTAGTTCACCTGATGCGGTGGAATACGGTGCGGGTGGCCATGGCGGGCGAGAAACAGCACTTCACGGCCGGCATAGTTGCCGCGCATGATCGGCGCCGAGGGCGCGCCATAGGGTGTGTCGATATTAAGCACGGCACTGATGGTCAGGCCTTCGAGTTTGGTCAGGCCAGTGCCGCCAATAATTGCGTAAACGGTCATCGCAGGTTTCCTAGCGGATCAGATGAGTTGTGCAGCTTGCAGATCGCCCACGGCTTGCAGCCAACGCGGGCTCTGCTTGTAATCGGTGCTAGCGAAACCTTGACCACGCATACGCGCCAGGCCGCTGGGTGGCGTCACCTTTAGCCGCTGCAACGCGCTTAGGGCCAACTCGGCGGCTGCGCGGTCATTGCAGACCAAGCCCATATCACAGCCGGCGCTAAGTGCCGCCTCAATACGGTTGGCGGCATCGCCGACCACATGGGCGCCAGCCATGGACAGATCGTCGCTGAAAATCACCCCATCAAACTGCAACTCGCCGCGCAAGATGTCCTGCAACCAGCGACGCGAGAAGCCCGCAGGCTGATCGTCCACTTGCGGGTAGATAACATGGGCCGGCATCACGGCTGCCAGCTGCTTGCTCAGACGGGCAAAGGGTTGCAGGTCGTTGGCGCGGATCTCGTCGAGGCTGCGCTCGTCCACCGGTATCGCAACATGGGAATCGGCCTCAGCCCAGCCATGACCGGGAAAGTGCTTGCCGGTGGCAGCCATGCCGGCGGCGTTCATACCCCGGATAAAGGCGCCGGCCAGCAACGCGGCACGCGCCGGGTCGCCATCAAAGGAACGGCTGCCGACTACGGCGCTGCGTTGGTAATCCAGATCCAGCACCGGCGCGAAACTAAGGTCCAAGCCTACCGCCAATACTTCCGTAGCCATCAACCAACCGCACTGTTCGGCCAGCCATTCGGCATTGGCATTGTCGGCCACCGCGCGCATTGCCGGCAGGCGCACAAAGCCTTGGCGCAAGCGCTGCACCCGGCCGCCCTCTTGGTCTACCGCCAACAACAAATCCGGACGCACGGCGCGAATGGCTGCCGAGAGCTCACGCACCTGGCGTGGGTCTTCGATATTGCGCGCGAACAAGATCAGGCCGCCCACTTCAGGCTGACGCAGAATCTGCCGGTCTTCAGCGGTCAGCCAAGTGCCGCCGATATCCAGCATCAAAGAGCCTTGTAGGCCAACAGTCATAACAAATCCTTAGCAAAGGTCTGCCGTGGCCCACTGCGGGCACGCGGCTTCGTCAATTTTTACTGGGCAGTGGATAGGAACGCGGTCGAAGAGTTCCAGCACGTCGCTATTGCGTAAGCGGATACAGCCGTGGGACAGCGGTGCGCCCATGGACTCAGTGTCGGGCGTGCCGTGCAGATAGATGTAGCGGCGGAAAGTGTCAACGGCGCCGAGGCGATTGATCCCCGGCTCGCAGCCACTGAGCCAGAGAATTCTGCTCAAAATCCAATCGCGGCCGGGAAACTTCTCATGGAGCTCATAGGACCAGGTTTCGCCGGTCCAACGCCGCCCGCGTAACACCGCGCCAAGGGGCAAACCGGCACCGATCTTGGCACGTACCTGATGCAGACCACGGGGGGTTTTGTTCGAGCCGCTTTGCTCGCCGGCGCCGTTAAGCGCGGTAGACACTGGTAGACGCAGCACCAAGCGCCCGTTGGCAAAGCCGTAGAGCTGCTGGTCAGCGATGGAGATGTGTAGCAAGTCGAGAATCGTCATGGGCGGCAAGCTTAGCCGATCCCGCCTGCCGCTGGCAGCAGGCGTTTAACGGCTACACCTTGCTGGGCGACGGTGCCGGCGCGGAGGATTTGCTGCGCGGACGCAACTGCGCGGTGGCCAGCGCATCGTCGGTAACACCTGTTTCGGAGCGCATGCCAGCGGCCAGGAACGGCACCATCAGACGCATCACCTGCTCAATTGACGTATTAACGCCAAAATCGGTCTCGGCAATCGCCCGCAGCGCCTTGATACCCGACATGCTGAACGCCGCCGCGCCGAGCATAAAGTGCACGCGCCAAAACAGCTCAATAGGTGGAATACGCGGCGCCGCTTCGTGAACCAGCTGCATATAACGGCGGAACACCTTGCCGTACATGTCTTCCAGATAACGCCGCAAGTGGCCCTGGCTTTGGCTAAATGCCAGACCCAATAAGCGCATAAAAATCGACAAGTCATTGCCGCTGCGCGGCTTTACCGCCAGGGCCTGCTCCACCAGCATTTCCAATAGCTCTTCGAGGCTGGCTTTGCTTTCTGGCTTAGCTTGGCGGCGATCCAGCTCACGTTCGAGGCTGGTGCAGAAAGGACCGAGAAAACGCGAAAACACCGCTTGGATAAGCGCTTTTTTCGAACCGAAGTGATAGTTCACGGCGGCCAGGTTGACCCCAGCTTTACTGGTAATCAAACGGAGGGATGTCTCGGCAAAGCCTTTCTCCGCAAATAGTTGTTCTGCGGCATCCAGGATGCGTTCGACTGTTTCTGACTGAGCCATGGGAATCACCTGACAAACACTTGTTTGAAACATACGTTTCAAGCGGCGAATTTGTCAAGTCGCATTAACCGTATTTTGGCTGATCAGTCACGGACTGCTGTAACTGCCCTTCCCTGCTCGAGTTCTTAGCGCAAAATGCAGTGCGATTACCTTCCAATAAAAAGAACGATTGCCAAGCGCCGATCACTGTATATAATCCCAGTCACTGTATAAAAAGACAGAGACCGGACATGCTAAAACTGACGCCACGCCAAGCCGAGATTCTCGCCTTCATCAAGCAATGCCTTGAAGACAACGGTTACCCGCCCACTCGCGCAGAAATCGCGCAACAGCTGGGCTTCAAATCGCCCAACGCCGCGGAAGAACATCTGAAGGCCTTGGCCCGTAAAGGCGCCATTGAGATGACCCCTGGCGCCTCCCGTGGCATTCGTATTCCGGGTTTTGAACCGAGCAACGAAGAAGAAGGCCTGCCCATCATTGGTCGCGTTGCAGCCGGTGCGCCGATTCTGGCCCAACAGCATGTTGAAGAATCTTGCCGCATCAACCCCGAGTTCTTCCACCCTCGCGCCGACTATCTGTTGCGCGTGCGCGGCATGAGCATGAAAGACATCGGCATTCTCGACGGCGACTTGCTGGCCGTACATACCACGAAGGAAGCGCGTAACGGTCAGATCGTGGTCGCCCGCATCGATGACGAGGTCACTGTAAAGCGCTTCAAGCGCGAAGGCGACAAAGTTTGGCTGATCGCTGAAAACCCCGAGTTCGCCCCCATCGAAATCGACCTGGAAGCCCAGGATCTGGTTATCGAAGGATTGAGTGTCGGCGTTATTCGCCGCTGAGGAGGCTGTATGCAGTTCCCACAAGCGCTGGACCGTACCCAACTGCCATTGTTCGACGCCTTCCTGACGCCCTCGTCGGCGCCGCTGTTGACCGATATTGTTGAAACCGGTTGGTTCGAAGAGCCAGAACCAGAGACCTTCAGCGAGCTTTCGCTGCGTGGCGCTGCCGGGAACTGTCTGCACCTGCTGGCCCCGATCCTGCGTGAGCTAAGCCAGGAACAGGAGGCCCGCTGGCTAACCCTGATTGCCCCGCCCGCCAGCTTGACCCAAGCCTGGCTGCGCGATGCCGGCCTGAACCGCGAACGCATTCTGCTGCTGCAGCCGCGCGCCGGGCAAAGCCCACTGGAGTTGGCCTGTGAAGCCTTGCGCCTGGGCCGCAGCCATACAGTGGTGAGTTGGTTACACCCGTTACACCGTCCGGCACGCGATCAACTCGCCCATGCCGCACGAGAAGGCAAAGCGCAGAGCCTAAATATCAGCTTGGGTTGATAGCCGGGTTACAAGGGTTGATGCGTTTAGCACACCCTACTGAGCTCGTAGGGCGTGCTATGCGCACCAACCCTCGATCTCAACTCAGCAAAAAATCAGTGCAGAACGCGCGGACCTTCGTCTTTCTCGAAATCACCTTCGGCCAAACGGCCAGCCATCTGTACGCCCACATTGAGCATGGCTTTGGCGACTTCGACGTGGTGCCCCTGCAGGAATGCTTTCGCATCTGCGGAGAAGTCCAACACCACTAATGCCTCCTCATCCTCGGCACGACGCAAGGCAATGCGCCCGTCGGGCAACTCGACAATTTCAAGAAAGGATGTAGGCATAAACTTAAATCTCCACGTGAGGCAGGCAGTGTATCAGCCTGCCGCCTCTCTCCCCTAGTCCAACCATCTGTTCAAACGGTCAGAAACCAGGCAAAGAGTTAGCACTCGCTCAGGGTTTCCCGAAAGCGCAACGCCAGAACCTTGAGTTGCTGACGCCAGCTTTCCAGTTCGGCGCGCGGCAATAACGGCTCTTCTTCATCAAGGCTGTAGGCCTGGATCAGCGGCAAGGTCGGATCGACTTTGGCTTTCGCTGGCGCCTTGGGCGGCTGGAACAGAGCTTGGTAAGCGCTAATTAACTGGGCCAACCAAGTCTCCGATTGCTGCGCCAATTCCACCAGCTCCGCCAGCTCAGGACTTGGCGTAGCGCCAAGAACTTCCTTGGTCAAAATTGCCTCAACGCGCGGCACATTCACTTCATCGAAGCGGTAGTAGCCCGCCACTTCATGGCAAATACCCAGCAAAGCGCCATACAGGTGAAACAGACAGGCTTCACGCTCGGCAAGAATTAGCGCAGGCGCATTGACCGCCTGACCGTCTTCGGCACGTCGCCAAGCCTCCAGCGACAAGCCAGCGAAAAACAGTTTTTGGTTGGTGCGAGTGTATAGCTCATGGGCCATTGCGGCGCCCTCCACAGCAGCAGACAGAGTCACTATACGCGCGCCAGGCTGGCTGGCGCGCGTGCTAGGGATTAACGCTTGTCTTCGACCTTCCAGGCATTGCCGTCGTAGAAGGCGCGCCAGCCGGTCGGCTTGCCTTCCACTTCGGTCTGCACGTACTGCTCTTTGGTCTTGCGGCTGTAGCGCACGACAGCAGGACGGCCGTCCGGGTCTTTTTTCGGCGCGGACATCAGGAAGTGATACTTCGGATCGATCTCGTCTTTGTGCGGAATCAATTCGATGATCAACGGCGCGCGAGTTTCGCGGTTTTTCGGGAACTGGCTAGCGGCGAGGAACAAGCCGCTGGCACCGTCGCGCAGTACGTAGGTGTCGTTAACCTTTTCGCACTTGAGCTCCGGCATTTTCACCGCGTCCATTTTGGGTGGCGCCGGCTCGCCGCTACGCAGCAATTTGCGCGTGTTCTTGCACTCAGGATTGGTGCAGCCAAAGAACTTGCCGAAGCGGCCGGTCTTCAACTGCATCTGGCTGCCGCACTTGTCGCACTCCAGGCTCGGACCTTCGTAGCCTTTGATGCGGTACTGGCCCTGTTCAATCTCGTAACCCGCGCAATCGGGGTTATTACCGCAGATATGCAGCTTGCGGGTTTCGTCGAGCAGGTAGGCATCCATCGCCGTGGCGCAGATCGGGCAGCGGTGCTTGCCGAGCAGAACCAAGGATTCGGATTCACCTTCATCGTCGGCAGCAATTTCGTCGCCCGGAATCAGGTTAATGGTCGACTTGCAGCGCTCTTTCGGCGGCAGGCTGTAGCCCGAGCAGCCGAGGAACACGCCGGTGGACGCGGTGCGGATCATCATATGACGACCACATTCGCGGCAGGCAATGTCCGTTGGCGTCGGCTGGTTGGCACGCATGCCGTTGTCGCCTTCCGATGCCACTTCGAGCTTTTTCTTGAAGTCGCCGTAGAACTCATCCAGCACGTTTTTCCACTCGCGCTCGCCTTGGGCGACGTCGTCGAGGTTTTCTTCCATGCCGGCGGTAAAGCCGTAGTCCATCAGGTTGGAGAAGCTTTCGCTCAAGCGCTCGGTAACGATATCGCCCATCATCTCGGAGTAGAACCGACGGTTATGCAGCGCCACATAGCCGCGCTCTTGAATGGTCGAAATAATCGCTGCGTAGGTGGATGGGCGGCCGATGCCACGCTTTTCCATCTCTTTCACCAGGCTGGCTTCGGAATAGCGTGCCGGCGGCTTGGTGAAATGCTGGCTTGGGTCGAGCTTAATCAGCTTCAGCGCTTCGCCTTCGCTCATGTCCGGCAGCACGTCGTCATCACCCGGCTTGCTGATTTGCGGCATGGCGCGGGTGTAACCGTCGAACTTGAGGATGCGGCCTTTGGCGCGCAGTTCGAACTTACTGGCCGCCACACTAACGGTGGTGGACAGGTATTCAGCCGGTGGCATCTGGCAGGCCACGAATTGGCGCCAGATCAGCTCGTACAGCCGCTCGGCGTCGCGTTCCATGCCCGACAGCTGAGTGGGCTTGAGGTTAACGTCAGACGGGCGAATCGCTTCGTGCGCTTCCTGCGCACCTTCTTTGCTGCTGTACACGTTGAGCTTGGCCGGCAGGTACTTTTTGCCGAACTCACCTTCAATAAAGTCGCGCACCATGGTCACGGCATCGGCCGAGAGGTTGGTGGAGTCAGTACGCATATAAGTGATGTAGCCAGCTTCGTACAAACGCTGGGCCATCATCATGGTTTTCTTCACGCCAAAGCCCAGACGGTTACTGGCCGCCTGCTGCAAAGTGGAAGTAATAAAAGGTGCAGACGGTTTGCTGCTGGTCGGCTTGTCTTCGCGCTTAACAATGCTGTAGGCGGAGTCTTTGAGCTTGGCCAACGCTGCGTCAGCTTGCTGCTTGTTCAGCGGCTTGAAGGCTTCACCGTTTTCGCGGGCCACTTCAAAGCGCACGCTGGCGCCTTTGGCGGTACCGAGGTCGGCGTGGATTTCCCAGTACTCTTCTGGGTTGAACGCGCGAATCTCGCGCTCACGCTCCACCACCAGCTTTACCGCTACTGACTGCACACGGCCGGCAGACAGGCCACGGGCGATTTTCGCCCACAACAGCGGCGAAACCATGTAACCCACTACGCGGTCGAGGAAACGACGTGCTTGCTGGGCGTTAACACGGTTGATATCCAGCTCGCCCGGTTTGGAGAAGGCTTCCTGGATAGCTTTTTTGGTGATTTCGTTAAACACCACACGCTTGTAGCGGCTGTCGTCACCACCAATGGCTTCGCGCAGGTGCCAGGCAATGGCTTCCCCCTCG
The DNA here is from genome assembly GCF_037994325.1 of Pseudomonas sp. GTDB lineage: Bacteria > Pseudomonadota > Gammaproteobacteria > Pseudomonadales > Pseudomonadaceae > Aquipseudomonas. Next base: position 2,362 of record NZ_JBBNAH010000726.1, on the reverse strand, counting down.
CGGTCCAAGTCGGTTGCGAGATAGATGGTGTCAGCATCTTTGGCCAGGCGGCGCAGCTCTTCGACGACCTTTTCCTTACCAGGAAGAATTTCGTACTTGGCTTTCCAGCCATGCTCGGGGTCGACGCCCATGCGTGACACCAGTTGGCGCTTGGCTTTTTCCTTGGCGCTCAGCGCCGGGGCTTCTGCTGCGGCAGCCTTCCCACGTTTGACCGGCTCTTTAGTAGCACTGGCCGAACCGCTGGTAGGCAGGTCACGGATATGGCCGATGCTCGACTTCACCACGTACTGGTTGCCCAAATACTTGTTGATGGTCTTGGCCTTGGCCGGGGATTCCACGATGACCAGCGATTTGCCCATGGATCGGAGATTTCCTGAATTTGAGTACTGAAAAGCGGGAGGCCGCCTTTCGCGGCACCGCTATATATAGTGGCGACTAAGGTGAGGTCAAGGACGGATCGCGTCTAATGCCAGCTCAAGGCCGCACGAAGCGCTCAGGTTCGGCCTCGATCAGAGCAAAGCGCAGCATAGTCTTGCCGTCCACCTCGACCGTTCCGGTGAACATGCTTAGCGGGCGTACCCACAAGCCGTATTCCCCGTAGAGCGCCTGATACACCACCACCTGTTCTTCCGTCTCCGAGTGCCGCGCCACACCGATTACGCGGTACTCGGGGCCTTTGTAGTGGCGATAGAGGCCGGGTTGTAACTGCATCAGGGGCTTCCTTATATCTGCAAAAAATAAAGTTAGTTCTGACAAAAATAAAAACCGGGGCGCTTGGCCCCGGTTGTAACCGCCTTGCATCTTGAGTGCGCTCGTCGCCGAGCGTTCCCTTAGATGCGTTCGAAGACGGTGGTGATGCCTTGGCCGAGACCGACGCACATGGTCGACACGCCAAAAGTACCGCCATTCTGCTTCATCACGTTCAGCAAGGTGCCGGAGATACGCGCACCAGAGCAGCCAAACGGGTGACCGAGGGCAATCGCGCCGCCGTGCAGGTTAACCTTCTCTTCCATCTTGTCGAGCACTTTCAAATCCTTCAGCACGGGCAGGGCCTGTGCGGCGAAGGCTTCGTTGAGTTCCCAGAAGTCGATGTCGTTGATGGTCAGACCCGCACGTTTCAGCGCTTTCTGAGTCGCCGGAACTGGACCGTAACCCATGATTGCCGGGTCCACGCCAGCCACTGCCATCGAACGGATCACGGCCATCGGCTGAATGCCAAGGTCTTGAGCGCGCTGAGCAGACATCACGATCATGCACGAAGCACCATCGGTGATTTGCGACGAAGTACCGGCAGTAACGGTGCCACCTTTCGGGTTGAAGGCAGGCTTCAACGCAGCCAGGCTTTCCAGAGTGGTATCCGGACGAATGGTCTCGTCGAAGTCGAATACTTTCAGGAAACCGTTCTCGTCGTAGCCTTGCATCGGGATGATTTCATCCTTGAACTTGCCTTCGACGGTGGCTTTGTGGGCCAGACGGTGCGAGCGCTCACCGAATGCGTCCTGCGCTTCACGGCTGATGCCATGCATCTTGCCGAGCATTTCAGCGGTCAGACCCATCATGCCCGAGGCTTTGGCCGCGTACAGGGACAAATGCGGGTTTGGATCGACGCCGTGCATCATGCCAACGTGGCCCATGTGCTCCACGCCACCGATGACGAACACGTCACCGTTGCCGGTCATGATCGCCTGCGCTGCAGTGTGCAGGGCGCTCATGGAGGAGCCGCACAGGCGGCTAACGGTTTGCGCGGCGCTGGTGTGCGGGATCGGGGTCATCAGCGACGCCATGCGCGCGATGTTCCAACCTTGCTCCAGGGTCTGGTTTACGCAGCCCCAGATCACGTCTTCCACTTCAGCCGGGTCCAGCTTCGGGTTGCGTGCCAGCACGCCGGTAATCAGTTGCGCAGACATGGTTTCTGCGCGGGTGTTGCGGTGCATGCCGCCTTTGGATCGACCCATCGGGGTGCGACCGAAGTCGACAATCACCACGTCTCTTGGATTCAGGCTCATAAATTCACTCTCGCTCTATGCGTTACGCGCTTAACCGAAGAAGCTCTGGCCGTTGGCGGCCATCTCACGCAGCTTCGCGGTGGGGTGGTACAGCGCGCCCAGGTCGGCGTATTTGTCAGCCAGGGCGACGAACTCAGCTACACCGATGGAGTCGATGTAACGCAGTGCACCACCACGGAAGGGAGGGAAGCCGATGCCGTAGATCAAGCCCATATCGGCTTCAGCTGCGGTTTCGACAATGCCGTCTTCCAGGCAACGTACGGTTTCCAGGCACAGCGGAATCATCATGAAGTTGATGATGTCTTCATCGGTCACTTCACGCTGTTCGGTGATGACTGGCTTGAGCACTTCGTAAG
>NZ_JBBNAH010000725.1:0-9119 GCF_037994325.1 Pseudomonas sp. | reverse complement strand
TTTTTGCTTTCGAAAACCTGATTGGCCTTGGCGGGTGCACCTATGAACAGCACAAATGAGCGGCAAACCCTGGTGGTAATCGGCAACGGCATGGTCGGCCATCACTGCGTGGAGCAGTTGGTGGAGCGCGGTGCTCTGGCGCATTACAGCATTCATGTTTTTAGCGAAGAGCCGCTGCGCGCTTATGACCGCGTGCATTTGTCCGAGTACTTCGGCGGCCGCGATGCCGAGTCGCTGGCGTTGGGTGAGGCGGCGCTGTATCAAACGCCAGGCGTGACCTTGCACTTGGGCGTGCCGGTGTTGGAAATCGACCGCGCCCGCCATGAGGTGATCACAGCCAATGGCTGCGTGGCCTACGACCAGTTGGTATTGGCCACCGGCTCGTACCCGTTTGTGCCGCCGATTGAAGGCGCGGCCGGCGATTCACGGTTGGTCTATCGCACCCTGGCTGACCTCGACACCATTCAAGCCGCTGCGCGCAATGCCAAACGCGGCGTGGTGGTGGGCGGTGGCTTGCTCGGGTTGGAAGCGGCCAATGCCCTGAAATCGCTGGGCCTGGAGGCGCATGTGGTGGAGTTCGCGCCGCGCTTGATGCCGGTGCAGTTGGATGACCACGGCGGTCATGCCCTGAAAGCGCGGATTGAGGAGCTGGGCGTCAGCGTGCATTTGTCGCGCGGCACCCAGTCGATCAGCAAGGGCAGCGAGTACCGCTTCCGCATGAATTTCGCCAACGACGAGTTTCTCGAAACCGATCTGATCGTGTTTTCCGCCGGCATCCGCCCGCAAGACGCCTTGGCCAAAGGCTGCGAGTTGGAGCTGGGTGCCCGTGGCGGTATCGCCATCGACAGCCAGTGCCGCAGCAGTGATGAGCGCATCTTCGCCATCGGTGAATGCGCGGCCTGGAATGGCAGCGTGTTTGGCCTGGTGGCGCCGGGTTACCAAATGGCCCGCAGCGTGGCTGCGCAGCTGTGCGATGCGGTGGGGTTAAGTGAAGACAGCGCGGCGCCGTTTCTCGGTGCCGATATGTCGACCAAGCTGAAATTGCTGGGTGTGGATGTCGGTTCCATCGGCGATGCCCACGGCGCTACGGCCGGTGCGCGCAGCTATCGTTTTATCGACGAAGCCACCTCGACTTACCGTCGCCTGGTTGTTTCTGCCGACGGCAAACAAGCCCTGGGCGCGGTGTTGGTGGGTGATAACAGCTACTACGACACCCTGCTGCAATATGTGCAAAACGGCATTGCGTTGCCGGCCGATCCGTCCAGCTTGATCTTGCCGCAAGGCTCTGCCGCGCCGGCGCTGGGTGTGGATGCACTACCGGCGACCGCCACCGTGTGCTCCTGCCATAACGTCAGCAAGGGCGCGATCTGCTGCGCCATCGACAGCGGTGTGAGCGACCTGGCCGGTCTTAAAGCCTGCACCAAAGCCGCCACCGGCTGCGGTGGTTGCGCGGGTCTGCTTAAGCAAGTGTTTGAGCACGAACTGACCGCACGCGGGGTGGTGGTGGATAAGAGCCTGTGCGAGCACTTTGCCTATACCCGCCAAGAGCTGTACTCGCTGGTGCGCGTGGGCGGCATCGAGACCTTTGAAGACATGCTTGCGCGCCACGGCAAAGGCCATGTCGGCTGCGATATCTGCAAACCGGCCATCGGCTCCATTCTCGCTTCGTGCTGGAACCGACCGATTCAGGAGCCATGGCTGGTGCCGCTGCAAGACACCAACGACACCTTTATGGCCAATATGCAGAAGAACGGCACCTACTCGGTGGTGCCGCGTATTCCGGGTGGCGAAGTCACCCCGGACGGCTTGATCGCCATTGGCGCCGTGGCGAAAAAATATGACCTCTACACCAAGATCACCGGCGGCCAACGTATCGACCTGTTTGGCGCGCAGTTGCATGAGCTGCCGGATATCTGGAGCGAGCTGATTGCGGCCGGCTTTGAAACCGGCCACGCCTATGGCAAATCCACCCGCACGGTAAAAAGCTGCGTCGGCAGCACCTGGTGCCGTTACGGCGTGCAAGACAGCGTGAAGATGGCGCTGTTTATCGAGGACCGCTACAAGGGCCTGCGTTCGCCGCACAAGCTTAAGTTCGCGGTGTCCGGCTGCACCCGTGAATGCGCCGAAGCGCAGAGCAAAGACGTTGGCGTGATCGCCACCGAGAAGGGCTGGAACCTGTATGTGAGTGGCAACGGCGGTATGCGCCCACGCCACGCCGAACTGTTTGCCACCGACCTCGACGATGAAACGTTGATTCGCTACATCGACCGTTTCCTGATGCTCTACATCCGCACCGCCGACAAGCTGCAACGCACCTCGGTGTGGCGCGAAACCCTGGAAGGCGGCCTCGATTACCTCAAAGCGGTGATTATCGACGACAGCCTGGGCCTGGGCGCCGAGTTGGAAGCGCAGATGCAACTGGTGGTCGACCGCTATGAATGCGAATGGGCCAACGCCCTCAACGATCCGGAAAAACTCAAACGCTTCCGCACCTTTGTTAACGCCAAGGGCGGCGACCCGGATATCCATTTCGTTAAAGAACGTGGGCAGATTCGCCCCATCCAACTCGACGAACTCAAGCTGATCAACGCAGTGGAGGTGGTGTGATGCAGGCCATGGCAAATAGGCAAGAACAAGGCTGGAGCGCGGCGTGTGGGCGCGCGGATCTGGTGGCCAATTCGGGCGTGGTGGCGCTGGTGGGCGACGTGCAGGTCGCGTTGTTTTATTTGCCCGAAGGCGAGCAACTGTTTGCCGTGGAAAACCGCGACCCACTGTCCGGCGCCAATGTGATTGGTCGCGGCATTATCGGCAGCCTGGGCGGCGCGTTAGTGGTGGCGGCGCCCTTGTACAAACAGCATTTCCGCCTGCAGGACGGCACCTGCCTGGAGTACCCGGAGCAGGCGTTAACGGTGTGGCCGGTGCGTTTTAGCGGTGAGGTGGTGGAGGTGTATCTGGGCGGTTGGGGCGCCTGACCCCAACCGCTTGGGCGGGCTTAGAACGGTTTGTCGCCGAGGATGGTGGCGCGCTGCATCACGCGTCGTGCTGGGCGGTAGTCGTCGACGGCGTAGTGTTGGGTCACGCGGTTGTCCCAAAAGGCGATGTCGTTTTCTTCCCAGCGCCAACGCACGAAAAACTCTGGTTTGGTGGCGTGGGCAAACAGGAACGTCAACAGGGCTTTGCTTTCGGCCGGCTCCAGGCCGTCGATGCGGCTGGTGAAGCCTTCGTTCACAAACAACGCTTTGCGCCCGCTCACCGGATGGGTGCGCACCACCGGGTGGGACAGCGGCGGGTTATTGCGCCGGGTTTGTTGCCAGCGGGCGAGGTCGTCCGGGGTGGTGGCGTAGCGTTCGGCTGGAAACGAATGGGCAAAGTCATGGGTGGCGGTCAGGCCATCAAGCAGGGTTTGCAACGGCTTGGACAGCGCCTCATAGGCAGCAATACCGCTGGCCCACAGGGTGTCGCCGCCTTTGGCCGGCAGCAGCTTGGCGCTCAGTACCGCGCCCATTGCCGGCTCCGGTAGAAAGGTTACGTCGGTGTGCCAGATGGCGTTGTCGCGCACATCGGTAACGGCGGTGTCGAGGATCAGCACTTCTGGCTGCTCGGGCACGTTGGGGTAAATCGGGTGAATATGCAGGTCGCCGAACTGCGCAGCAAACCGCGCTTGTTGCTGCGGGGTGATCGGCTGGTTGCGAAAGAACAACACCTGGTGGTCCAGCAACGCTTGTTCGATGGCATTGCGGTTGGCGTCGCTTAGCGGTTGGCTAAGGGTAATGCCTTCAACCTGGGCGCCCAGGGCAGAGCTGAGAGGGGTGATGTGCAGGCTCATGATCAATCTCGTACGTGGCAGTGGTAACGACAAACGCAAGGTAGTGATGGATGCGCGCCGGTCATGGCCGGCGCGTCATTGGCAGTTCTATCAGTGACTCTGGCCGTGCCAAGGCACCAGCCGGCGCTGCAAAGCCCGCAGGCTCATTTCCAAGGCAAAAGCGATTACGGCGATAACCAAAATGCCGAGAATCACCACGTCGGTAACCAGAAACTGCGCCGCCGACTGCACCATAAAGCCCAGGCCACTAGTGGCCGCGATCAGCTCGGCGGCGACCAAGGTCGACCAACCCACACCCAGGCCAATACGAATGCCGGTGAGGATGTCGGGTAGGGCGCTGGGCAAAATTACATGGCGAATCAGTTGGCTACGGGTCGCGCCCAGGGACTGCGCGGCACGCAGTTTGGCCGGGTCAACGGTGCGCACGCCGGTGGCGGTGGCAATGGCGATCGGGGCAAAAATTGCCAGGTAAATCAGCAGCACTTTCGACAGCTCGCCAATGCCGCACCAGATCACGATCAGCGGCAGATAGGCCAGCGGTGGAATAGGCCGGTAGAACTCGATCAGCGGGTCGAGAATGCCCTGGGCAATGCGGTTACGGCCAATGGCGATGCCCACTGGAATGGCGGTTAGCACGGCAATCAGCAGGCCCAGGCCAATACGCCCGAGGCTGGCACCCAGGTGTTGCCAGAGGGTGGATTCCATATAGCCCGTGGTGGCCAGCAACCAACCTTTTTGCAGCACGGCCGACGGTGGCGGCAGAAACAACGGTTCGATCAAGCCAAACGCCGTCACGGCCCACCAGATCGCCACCAGCGCGCTTAAGGTCAGGGCGCTGATCAGGCGTGTGCTTAGCGTCGGTTTCAGGGCCTTGGCGGTGCCAGCGGGCAGGGCGCCAAGGGCGTCGGCGGTGCTGTCTTTGCTGGTGCTTAAGCTCGCTTCGTAGCTGCTCATACGTGGGCCTCCGCCTGAATGGCCAAGCGCTGGGAAAACACCTGCGCCAGCACATGCTCGCGGGTTTCGATAAAGCGTGGGTCAGACTTGATCGCCCGCGCCGGTTCGCCTGCGGCATAGCGCTGGCCGAAGTCCAGTTGCAGACGCTCGACCACTTTGCCCGGGTTGGGCGCCAGCAAAATCAGGTCGGTGGCCAGGAACACGGCTTCTTCAATGTCGTGGGTAATCAAAAACACCGGCTTGGCGCTGCGTTGCCACACCTGCAGCAGCAACTCTTGCATCTGCTCGCGGGTAAAGGCGTCGAGGGCGCCAAAGGGTTCGTCCATCAGCAATACCCGTGGGTCGGCGGCCAGGGCGCGGGCCAGGCCCACACGCTGCTTTTGTCCGCCGGAGAGCTGCCAGATCTGCCGCTGTTCAAAGCCGCTGAGGTCGACCAGGGCAAGCATTTCGCGTGCTTTGGCTTCCCGTGCAGGGCGCGCTACGCCAGCCAGTTGCAGGCCGAAGGCGACGTTATCCAACACGTTTTGCCAGGGCAGCAGGGCGTCGTCCTGAAACACCACGCCGCGTTCGGCGCTGGGGCCTTTGACGGGCACGCCATCCAGGGTAATTCGCCCGGCGCTTGGGCTAACAAACCCGGCAATCAGGTTTAGCAGCGAGGTTTTGCCACTGCCGGATGGGCCGAGGGCCACGAGCAATTGCTGTGGCCCCAGGGTCAGGGAAATGTCGGCCAGCACCGGAGCGGTTGTGCCCGGATACTGTGCGCTGATGCGCTCCAGTTCTAGTAAGGCCATGTGCGTTGTCTCGCTCTGTTGTGCCCAGCGGGCGGTGTCTGCTGCAAAATTCTGGGTTCCCGCCTGCGCGGGAACGACGGGGTAGGTTGCAAAACCCACCGACGCTCCCGTGTAGGCGGCGGTCCGACGATTCGGAATCCAGGTGCGCCGTTATTGAACGTACTTACTGGTTACAAACGGCGAGTAGTCGGCCAACACACCATCGGCCTTGCCCTGTTCCTTAAGGAAAACAGCGGTAGCGGCGATGTCTTTGGCGGTCTGGCCGTTGAGCAAGGTTTTTTGCTCAGCGCTTTCCGGGAAGGTCGAACCGGCCAGCAATTCCGGTACGTCTGCGGCGTTGGCGCCGGTCAGCTTGGCGATTTCTTTGACTTGCTCGGAGTCAGCCGTCCACGCCGATTTGTTGGCGTTGTAGGCGGTGTAGGCGTCGATGCTGACCTTGGCGAACTTGGCCAACACTTCTGGGTGCTTCTCGGCGAAGTCTTTACGCGCTACCCACACTTCAAAGGTCGGTGCGCCCCAGGTGCCGACTTCGGCCGCGTCGGTAAGCACCTTGCCGTCTTTCTTGATTTCGCCCAGTGCTGGCGACCAGACAAAGGCGCCATCGATATCGCCACGCTTCCAGGCTGCGGTGATTTGCGCCGGGTTGAGGTTCACCACCTTCACTTTGCTAGGGTCGATGTTCCAGTGCTTCAACGCGCCGAGCAGGCTGTAGTGCGAGGTAGAAACAAACGGGGTGGCGATGGTTTTGCCAATCAGGTCTTCAGGTTTTTCAATCTTGCTGCCCTTGCGCACCACCAAGGCTTCGGCCGAGTTGATTTGCGCGGCGACCACAAAGGTCACGATCGGCAGGCCGCGGGTGGCCGCAGCGGCGAGGGGGCTGGAGCCAAGGTTGCCGATTTGCACGTCGCCAGATGCGATGGCGGTTACCACTTCCGCGCCGCTGTTAAACCGACGCCAGTCGAGTTTTTCGCCGATGGCTTTTTCATAGCCACCGTTGGCTTGCGGCACTTTGCTGGGGTCGATACCGGTTTGGTAGCCAATGATGATGTCGTCGGCGTGGGCGGCGAAGCTCAGGCCGGCCACTACCAACGTGGCGAGCAGGCGGCGGGGAAAGGAAAAGCGCATGGTCGTGCTCCAACAAAGTGACCCCGGCGGCTAAACCGCCAGGGCTTTGGATTGATTACTTAACGAATTTATTGCTGACGTAAGGGGCGTAGTCGGCCAATACGGCGTCGACCTTGCCTTGCTCTTTCAGGAAGCCAGCGGTAGCGGTGATTGCTTTAGTGGTGGGCGCGCCCAGCTCGGTGGCCTGGTCAGCCGCCAGCGGGAACACGTTGCCTTCCAGCAGTACCGGTACGTCTTCGGCCTTGGCGCCGGACAGTTTCACCACCTTGGCGATGTTGTCCTTGTCGGCCAGCCAGGCTTTCGGGTCGTTGCGGTAGGCGGCGTAGGCGTCGAGGGTGGTTTTGGCGAAGGCGCTGACGATTTCCGGGTGTTTTTCGGCGAAGTCTTTACGCACGATCCAGGCGTCAAAGGTTGGTGCGCCCAGTTTGCTCAGCTCGCCCGAAGTGATCAGCACTTTGCCGCTTTCTTTGGCTTTACCCAGTGCTGGGTCCCATACGTAGGTGGCGTCGATATCGCCACGCTGCCAGGCGGCAATAATGGCCGGTGGGGCAAGGTTAACGATCTCGACTTTCTTCGGATCAATGTTCCAGTGCTTAAGCGCAGCCAGCAGGCTGTAGTGGCCGGTGGACACAAACGGCACGGCGACTTTTTTGCCGATCAGGTCTTGCGGGGAATTGATGTTTGCACCGTTACGCACCACCAAGGCTTCGGCAGCGCCGATCTGGGTGGCAATCAAAAAGGTTTCAATCGGCAGTTGGCGGGTGGCGGCGGCGGCCAATGGGCTGGAACCGACATAACCAATCTGCACATCGCCGGAGGCCACGGCGGTAATCACTTCGGCGCCGCTATCAAACTTGCGCCAGTCGATTTTGCTCTTGCTGGCCTTTTCATACTGGCCATCGGCCTGGGCGACTTTGGCCGGGTCAACAGTGGTTTGGTAGGCAACGGTGAAATCGGCGGCTTGGGTGCTTAGGGCAAAACCACCTAAGGCCAAGGCAACCAGCAAGCGGAGCGGGGTGAGCGCTTTCATTTTTATTCTCCTCAACGGGCTCCGCGCGCGCTGAGAAGAGCGGGGCGGACCACTGGACAGTGATTAAGAAAAAGAGGGTCCGGTGATCCGGTGAAAGCGAGACTAAACGATCTAAAAAACTAAAAATAAATACTTTTTAGTTCTTAGCTTAGGCATGGCAATTTGATGGGCGTGCGGTTGGTAGCGGATGCAGCCCATCTACGAGATCAGGAGCGTCGCGGATAACGCCGCCCCCACGGGGGGCGCATTCACGTAGGGGTGTGCTGTGCGCGCCATCGCGTTTTCTGTGAGACCGCTTGGTGCGCGCAGCACACCCTACGAGCCAGTGCGAGGTCGGAAGGGGGGATGCGCACGCCAACGGGTTTAATCCGGCCAATCGCTGGTTCTTAAAATTATTTGTTGAACTGAAAGAATCTCGCCCATATCTCAGTTGAGCAAGCTAGAGGCCACGGCTGGCGTAGGGCCAGCTTGAAAATATTTGTAAGGCTGGGTTAGCGGCGGTGGAGTTTCTCTACTACGTTTGCCTAGTCGCTTAAATGCACGGTTAATCTGCGCACAATCTATATGGGGAATTTACGGATGAAATTGCAAAACACCTTAGGCGTTGTTATCGGCTCGCTGATTGCCGCCAGCTCTTTCCAAGCGTTGGCTCAAGGCCAAGGTGCGGTCGAGATTGAAGGCTTTGCCAAAAAGGAATACTTCGACAGCCAGCGTGACTTCAAAAACGACGGCAACCTGTTCGGCGGTTCCATTGGCTACTTCCTGACCGACGACGTTGAACTGCGCTTGGGCTACGACGAAGTGCACAACGCCGTTTCTGACGACGGCCGTAACATCAAAGGCGCCAACGCTGCCCTTGATGCTCTGTACCACTTCAATGCCCCAGGCGACATGCTGCGTCCGTACGTTTCGGCCGGTTTCTCCGACCAGAGCATCGACCAGAACGGCAGCAATAGCCGCAACCGTTCTACCTTCGCCAACGTCGGTGGTGGTGCCAAGCTGTACTTCACCGAGAACTTCTACGCCCGTGCTGGCGTTGAAGCTCAGTACAACATCGACCAAGGCGACACCGAGTGGGCGCCAAGCGTCGGTATCGGTGTGAACTTCGGTGGTGGCAAGAAAGCCGCCGAGCCAGCCCCGGCTCCAGCGCCAGAAGTGTGCTCCGACAGCGACAACGACGGCGTGTGCGACAACGTCGACAAGTGCCCGGACACTGCGGCCAACGTCACCGTTGATGCTGATGGCTGCCCAGCCGTTGCCGAAGTGGTTCGCGTTGAACTGGACGTGAAATTCGACTTCGACAAATCGAAAGTCAAAGAAGAAAGCTATGGCGATATCAAAAACCTGGCTGACTTCATGAAGCAATACCCAGCAACCTCCACCACTGTTGAAG
>NZ_JBBNAH010000724.1:0-8523 GCF_037994325.1 Pseudomonas sp. | reverse complement strand
GTATTCAGCTTTCTGAAAATTTCCGGGCGCCGTGGCGTGCGGCAGCTGTCGCTATTTGAGCTGGTGGTCATCCTAACCTTGGGCTCGGCGGCGGGCGATGTGACCTTCTATGACGATGTGCCGCTGCTGCCAGTAGCGGTGGTATTCGCCACCCTGCTGCTGATGTACCGCGTCACCACCTATGCCATGGAACGCTTGCCGCGTTTTGGCGATTGGCTGGAGGGCAAACCGGCGGTGATCATCAAAGACGGTGTGTGCGATGTGCCGACGCTGGAGGGCAAGAATATTTCCACCGACGAGTTCTTTATGGAGCTGCGCCAGAAAGGCGTGGAACACCTCGGCCAGGTGCGTATTGGCATCATGGAAGTCAACGGCGACGTAAGCCTGTATTTCCAGCCCGAAGACCAATTGCGGGCCGGTTTGTCGGTGCTGCCGAGCCCGCTGCGTCAGCAATATCGTCAGGTGCCCACCACTGGTTTATATGCCTGCACCGCCTGTGGCAACACCACGCCGTTACAAGCCGGCGAAAGCCGCACCTGTACCCGCTGCGACCATCAAGAATGGAGCGAAGCGATTAGCACGCCGATGCATTCCCCGGCATAACGAGGCAGCGATTATGAACAGCGCGGTAAACCCCGAAGTATTGCCGTTGGCCAAGGGCAAGCGGCCGTTGCCCACTGATGAGGGTGTCGATACCGGCACCCTGCTCTGTCCAGCTCTGCCGCCGGATTTGCATTATGTAGACGACAGCCAGCCGGGGTTTCGCCGGCGCAAACTGCGCGGCAAATTCGTTTACTTCGACCTCGACGGCGAGCGCATTACCGATGCCGATGAAGTGCAGCGCATCAACAAACTGGCGATTCCCCCGGCTTATCAGGACGTGTGGATTTGCCCCGACCCTAAGGGCCATTTGCAGGCCACCGGCCGCGACGCCCGTGGACGTAAACAGTACCGCTACCACCCACGCTGGCGCGAGATTCGTGACGCCGACAAATACGAGCGCCTGCTCGAGTTCGGCCGGGCACTACCCAAGTTACGCACGCGCATTGACGAACATTTGCAGCTGCCGGGCTTAGGCCACGACAAGGTGGTCGCCACCGTGGTCGCGCTGCTGGATTCGACCTTGATTCGCGTCGGCAATACCCAATACGCACGGGACAACAAATCGTTCGGCCTTACCACCCTGCGCAACCGCCATGTTGAGGTTAAAGGCACCGGTATTCGCTTTAACTTTCGCGGCAAAAGCGGCGTGGAGCATGAGGTCAGCCTGCAGCATCCGCGCTTGGCGCGCATCGTTCGCCGCTGCCTTGAACTGCCCGGCCAACACTTGTTTCAGTACCTGGATGATGACAAGCAGCGCCGCGTGGTGACCTCCTCGGATATCAACCAATACCTGCAAGAACAAAGCGGTGAAGATTTTACTGCCAAGGACTACCGCACTTGGGCCGGAACGGCGCTAGCGCTGGACCAACTGCGGCAATTGCCGTTTGAAGAGCGCTCGGCCACCGAGCAGAAACGCGTGGTTAATGAAGTGATCAAAAGCGTGGCCAGCCAGCTGGGCAATACCCCGGCCATTTGCCGCAAATGCTACGTGCACCCGGCGGTGTTGGAGGCGTTTGTGGCCGATGAGCTAAGCAAGCTGGGTAAGCCCCGCACCCGCAAAGGCCTGCGCCCCGAGGAAGTGACGTTGATGCGCTTTTTGGAAATGGTGCAGGCAGATACGGCGACCACCAAGCCGTAGATACCGTTCCTCGTCCCGGTCTCCGTAGGAGGTTGAGGCGATATCGGGAAAATCGCTTGGTGCGCGCAGCACACACTACTGGCATTAATTGGCAAGATCTGTGGGCTTATTGTCATTGTTGCCAGCCCCTTCGCGCGACAGAATGGCACCATCGTTTACAAGGTGCCGCTTTGATGGCTAAACAATCCCCCCTGGAATCCCTGCGCACCGTCGCTTGCCTGGTGTACCCGCAGGTTATGAGCCTGGACGTCACCGGGCCGATGCAGGTGCTTGCCTCCGCCAACGTTGAGCGCGGCCGCCAGGGCTTGCCGGCGTTTTATGAATTGCTGCTGGTGGGCGCCGATCTCAATCCCGTCGCGACTTCGGCCGGTATGCGCCTGTGCGTCGACCGCCCTTGGCATGAGCTGGACGTATCCCGCGTGGATACGTTGCTGGTTCCCGGCGGCCTGGGGGTTGATGCACAGACGCAAGACCGCGAGCTGCTGGCCTGGCTGCACCAGGCGGAGCCGCAGGTGCGGCGCCTGGGGTCGATCTGCTCCGGCGCGCTGATTCTGGCGGCAGCTGGCGTGCTGGATGGACGCCAGGCCACTACCCATTGGGCCGACGTTGATGAGCTGCGCAGTTGCTACCCGAATGTGTTGATTGAAAGCGATCGCCTGCACACCTACGACCCGCGTGATCAGGACGGCGACAGCCATGTGTTTACCTCAGCCGGGGTGACCGCGGGCATCGACTTGGCCCTCGCGCTGGTAGAGGCCGATTTGGGCCGCGCCATGGCCTTGAGCGTGGCGCGGCGCCTGGTGATGTTTTTGCGGCGCCCCGGTGGCCAGAGCCAGTTCAGCGCCCTGCTGACGCCAGAACCGAGCCGGGTGCCGCGCCTGGCCGCGTTACTGGATTGGCTGCCGGCCAACCTCGGCGCCGAGCTGTCGCTGGAGACGTTGGCACAGCAGGCCAAGCTAACGCCGCGCACCCTGTCTCGGGTGTTTACCCAAGAATTGGGGATGGGCCCTGGGCAGTATGTGGAACGCCTGCGGTTGGAAGCGGCGCGGGCGCTATTGCAGGATGCCCAAGCATCGATAGGCACCGTGGCGCGGTTGACCGGCTTTGGTCACCCGGAAAATTTGCGCCGCACCTTTCATAAACATCTCGCCGTCAGCCCGCAGGAATATATGCAGCGCTTTGGTAGTGGTAGCCCTGCTGAAATTCTGCCCCCTAGCCTGCGCGGAGGCGACGGTGACCGCCCTAGAACTACCGTCATCTCCGCCTAGGCGGGGATCCAGAATCGCAAGCCAACCGCCGTATCTCGCCCAACCTAAGGAACTCACCATGCTCGAACTACGCCCCAACTGCGAATGCTGCGACCGCGACCTGCCGCCGGACTCGGTCGATGCGCGCATCTGCACCTTTGAATGCACCTTCTGCCGCGACTGTGCTGAAACCCACTTAGCCGAAAGCGGCTGCCCCAACTGCGGCGGCGAACTGCTGCAACGGCCACGTCGGCCGGCGGCGAAGCTGGTCAATAACCCAGCGTCCACCGAGCGCGTGCTTAAGCCTTCAGGCTGCGCCAAGGCCGGCTAAACCCCAGCTCCCTCCCGCAAGGAAACCACCATGTTGCTGCTGCGCAATGCGTCCGTTCGCCTGCTGTTTGGCGGCCAGGCCCTGTATTGGTCTTGTTCGTTGATTGGTATCACCCTGACCTCGCTGGTCGGCCTGCAACTGGCGCCGACCAACGTGCTGGCGACGTTGCCGCTGGCGTTGCTGGTGTTGGGTAATTTGCTTGCCGTGCAGCCGTTGTCGCTGTTTATGCAGCGCCACGGCCGGCGGCCAGGGCTGATGCTTGGCGCCGCCGGTGGCGTGGCGGGCGGCCTGCTGTGTGCGCTGGGCGTCGGTATTGGCGACTTCACCGTGTTCTGCCTGGGTGCCTTGCCAATTGGCGCATACCAAGCCTCGGCGATGTACTACCGCTTTGCCGCGCTGGAGTCGGTGGCCGACAACCAAAAAGGCCGCGCCACTGCCTATGTCATCAGCGGCGGCGTACTCGCCGCACTGCTCGCCCCAAGCCTGGCGCTGTGGTCACGTAATGCCCTGAGTACGCCGTATATGGGCGCTTACCTGATGATCGCCGTACTCGCCGCGCTGGGTTTTTTGCTGGTCAGCCAACTGCGCGAAGGCGCTGCGCCAGCGCCGGGCAAAGCCGGCCTGGCGGCCATGCGTGAACTGCTGGCCCGGCCGTTGGTACGTGCTGCCATCGCCACCACCGCCATCGGTCACGGCCTGATGGTGCTGGTGATGAACGCCACGCCGCTAGCCATGAGTTTTTGCGGTTTTGATGTGGCCACCAGCGCCGGGGTGATTCAGTGGCACATGCTCGGTATGTTTCTGCCGGCGTTTGTCGCCGGGCCACTGGTAGACCGCCTGGGTAGTCGTCGGGTGGCGGTGGTCGGCGGCAGCATCTTACTGATCAGCGCCGTGGTGGCGTTGTCCGGCCGAAGCCACCCGCACTTTTTAATCAGCTCGTTTTTGCTCGGCCTGGGCTGGAACCTGGCGTTGATTGCCGGCACAACATTGTTGGCCGAAGGCCATAGCCCGGCCGAACGCGGCCAAGCGCAAGGTTTGATGGAACTGGTCAATGGCTCAGTAGCGGCCTGTGCTTCATTTGCTTCAGGCGCCTTGATTACCGGGCTTGGGTGGTCGGCGATCAATATTGGCGTGTTGCCGCTGGTGGGGGTGGCGCTGTTGATGCTGCTGCCGGCGCGGCGTTGCGCTACCCAGGTGTAGCGTCTGATCGTAGGGTGCGCTGTGCGCACCGTTGCGGTTTATGCGGTATCGCAACGCTGCGCGCAGCACACCTTACGCACTTGCCTGCAAATGAAAAAGGCGACCCAAGGGTCGCCTTTTTACTTGCCGCCACTTAGTAGTAAGCGTTTTCTTTCTGCGTGTGGTCAGTTACGTCGCGCACGCCTTTGAGTTCTGGAATGCGCTCGAGCAGGGTTTTCTCGATGCCTTCTTTGAGCGTCAGGTCGACCTGGCCGCAGCCTTGGCAACCGCCGCCAAACTTGAGCACGGCAATGCCGTCTTCGACCACGTCAATCAGGCTGACTTCGCCGCCGTGGCTGGCCAGGCCTGGGTTGATCTCGGTTTGCAGGTAGTAGGCGATGCGCTCGTTGACCGGGCTGTCTTCGTTGACCATCGGTACTTTGGCGTTGGGCGCCTTGATGGTCAGTTGGCCGCCCATGCGGTCGGTGGCGTAGTCAACTACCGCGTCTTCAAGAAAGGCTTCGCTAAAGGCGTCGATATAGGCGGTGAAGCTTTTTAGCCCGACGGCTTTGTCTTCCGGCTTTTCTTCGCCGGGTTTGCAGTAAGCGATGCAAGTTTCGGCGTATTGGGTACCCGGCTGGGTGATGAACACACGAATACCAATGCCTGGGGTGCTCTGCTTGCTCAGCAGGTCGGCTAAATAATCGTGGGCAGCTTCAGTAATGGTGATGGCGCTCATGGCAACTCCTCGCAAACATGGGCGCAGTTTACGCCCTTGGGGCTTGTGAATAAAGCCCCAGTAAATTAGTCAGGAATAGCCGCCCTGCTCGGTGCAGGGTTTTCGTTATCCAGCCACACCTTGGCCTGTTGGAAAAACCGCTTCTCGATCAGTTCGTAGCTGCCCCAGGAGGCAAGCACGATAGCCGGAATGCAGGCGCCGATCATCCAGTAAATGTTCAGGTCGTAGCGCTGGGTAAGGTACCAGCCCAGCGACAGCACCAGCACATGTACCAGATACACCGAGTACGAACAGTCGCCCAACGATTTCAGCACGCGGTTGCCGCGGAAGTAGCTTTCAAGGGAAATACAGCTGGCCACGATCAGCGCACTCGGTACGCCCCAATGCAACACACGCATTTCGGTGTTCAGGTGATAAATCGCCAACAGCGAGCAGATAATCACCAGCACTGGCAACAGGCTGCCGGGGCGAATCCAGCCGCGTTGATAGACCATGCCGAGCATTACGCCGAAGAGAAATTCGTAGACGATGCTGTTGCGGTAAAAGTCGCTCACCCAGCTCTGCTGAGTCGCCACCGCGCTCACCAGAAAAATCGCTGCGGCAATCAGCCATAAGCGAAAACGCTCCGGCACGCTAAAACCAAGGGCGAATAGCAGGTAGAAAAACATCTCGTAGTTGAGGGTCCAACCCACGGCCAGCGTGGGGTAGAGGCCATAGCCGGCCGGGTTGCTGGCCGGGATAAACAGCAGCGACAAGATGAAATGCTGCAGGTCGAAACTCTGCCCCGGCATCATTGGTTTGGCGTAAACAATCAGCAAAGCGGCGAGCAGCGAGAACAACCAATATGCCGGCACGATGCGCAGCACGCGGTTGAGTAGGAAGCGCCCGGCAGCCATGTCCTTGCCCTGGGTGGACAAGTAGATAACCAAGCCGCTAATCACAAAAAAAATGTCGACGCCGACGGCGCCCTTGTCGATAAAAAATTGCCCGAAGGCACTGTCCGCCTTGAAATCAAAAAACACCTGCATGATGTGGTGTCCGACCACCAGCCACGCCGCTAACGCCCGTAGCGCTTGCAGTGAAATCAGCATAAACCTGCTCCCAGCCTCTAACTCTTGTTAAAGGGTTGACCCGAGCGGGGGGAGAAAAGGTCCATAAATCAAACGGTGGGGCGCACAACGTAGGTTGGGGCGGGCTGCGCTCACCGAACGCGGATCGACCCAACCTACCTGGACAGCCTACAAATTCTCATAGCGGTTCATATCCAGTACGCCCGCCTCTACCGGCTCGGTCCGTTGGATATAGCGATCCAGGTCGTGGAAGTAGCGCCAGAACTGCGGGTGACTCCTGCGTACGCCCCAGCGCTGCACCAGCTCCTCAAACGCCGGCGCATCCTTTATTTGCTCCATAGCGGCGACAAATTCCGGCACCTGCGCCACCGGCACGTTGAACATAAAGTTCGGGTAGCTGCTCATCACACCCGGGAACACCGTAAGGGTGTCCAGCCCCGGCTGGTAGCGTAGGCTTTCGCCCATCATAAAGGCCACGTTGCTGTGGGCGCGGTTGCGCAGCAGGCTGTAGAAATCGACGTTGCCGTCGCCCTCTTCCACCCGCAACATGGTTGCTTCCGGCAGTTGTTGAATCACCTTTAAGCCGGCCCCTGGCTTGTTGGTCAGGCGGCTAAGGGCTTGCTCGGCGTCTTGCTGCGGTTTGGGGAAGTTGCGTCGGTAGCAGTTGCCGGTTTCGCAACGGTTGATCGGGTCGGGGCGCATATTGAAGCCGGCGTAACGCGCCAGCAGTTGCGTGGCGAATATGTTTTTCGCGTTGACCTCAGGCAGTTGCAGGCCGGTGGGGCTGTCGTCGTCGATGTCTTGGTAGTCCATCCACATCTTGAGCTTGCCGCTGTTCTGGTACCAATCGCTGAGAATGGCCTCGCGCGAATCAGGCGGCATCAGGCGCAGAAAGTTCTGCTCGGCGCCGTTGCGGATCAAGTCGAAATACAGCCGGGTTTGCGCTTGGTGCGAGACGTTGCCGAACACGTCGTAATTGACCACCAGTTGGTAATAGGTGCGCTCCAGCAGCGGATAATCCATCCACCAAATGGTTTGCGGTATTTCCCCTATCAAGCCTTTTTTCACCGTGGCGCTGTCGTAGTGGCGAAAGATCGACAGCACCGCGTTGTCGTTGCCTGCCCAGATATGCGACCAGCTTGGCGCGGGGGCCTCAGCATAGGCGCTTTGCCGCTCGCTTTCGTACTCATTGCGCTTGTCGCGGTAGCTGCGCCATAGGCTCAAGGTGGCGCCGAGGTCATCGAGCTGGCCCGGCAATGCCAGCTGTTCGGTGACCTGGCCACGGTAGCTGGGGTCGGTGATAAACAGGTCGTGATCAGGGTCTTGAAAGAACACCCAGAAGTTATCGCGGATTACGTCGGTAGCAATCTGCCCCCGGCACACCGGCCCTTTGATAAACGTCTGCACAAAGTATTCGGCGTTTTCCAGCATGAACTGGTAACGCGCCTTGGCCGGAATGGCGGCGAAGGTTTCAAACGGGTTGGCGCGGCGCTGTGGGCCGTAACCAGGCGAGGCCTGCACCTGCCAGTCGTTGCCGTAAAACAGCTCTTTCACCCGCGCCAGTTTCTGCGGGCTTAACGGGTAGGTGATATGGGTTTTGTGCACGATCACGCCCTGCACCGCCGTCAGCCGGTAGTAGAACTGGATACCGGGGTCGTCGTTGGGGCGGCGGCTGGGGATGGGGTCGATAGCCTGGCCACTCGGCGTGCGTGAGCGCACCACTTGGAAGAAGTGGCGGTTATCGCCGTTCTGAAAATACAAATGGGCCAGAAATAAATGCTCGTACAGCCAACGTGCCACCAGGCTCTCCCGCGCGCCGGGGGCATTGAGCAGGTCTTCCCACTGCTTGATTTGCCCCAGCTCTAGCGCATTGGCCTGCAACGCTTGCTGATCCATCGGCGCACCCGCGGCCAGCCAGCCTTGCAGGGTTTTTAGCTCAGTCGGGGTCAGGCCGGTCACGCCCATGGGCATGCCTTCCAGCGCGTGGGTGTTGGCGTAGCTGTTGAACTCGTTTGGCGCCGGGCATTGGTTAGCGCGGTCGACGCCAATGGTGATGCTATCCGGCAGCTTGGCGTTGGGCTCCACCGGCTTTTGCTGGCCCAGCTCCAACATGCGCGCCATCAAGGCGGCCTGGCCGCTTTGCGCGTCGATTACCGAGTAAAAGCCTTTGCGCCGCCAAGCCAGCGGGCCATGGGCATCGAGAAACAAACGGCTGG
>NZ_JBBNAH010000723.1:0-13082 GCF_037994325.1 Pseudomonas sp. | reverse complement strand
AACTGCCCGATGTTGAATACGACCCTGGAGATCGAGTAGTAAAAGTCAGGCAAATGGGACAAATCAGCTTCAAAGGGCTGAACGTCTTCGTTGGCGGTGGGCTTGCTGGAGAACGCGTGGCCATCCGTCCAACGACGGAAGAGGGTATTTACGATGTGGTTTTTATCCGCAAAACCCTGCGCCAGATAGACATCAGGCAACGGACGACATGATCATCAACCCGTTACCCATGTCTCCCGACAGGTGTTACCCATGTCTCCCGGCTGAACACTGTGCGCACCAACCGCTAGACCGTGGCACGCCATGGTGCGCATAGCACACCCTACGAGGTGCGGCGTAAGGCAGCGTGCTGCGGGTTAAAACTCATAACTGCCAGCACACTAAATACCACGGTCAACACCCCACACACCGCCAGCGCCAGCCCGTTAAACCGCTGATACAAGGCAAAGCGCACCAACTCCACGGCATGGCTAAACGGGTTAAGCGCACACAGCCAATACAGCCATTCGCTGGACTCACGCATTTTCCACAACGGATACAGCGCCGAGGACAAAAAGAACAGCGGGAAGATGACGAAATTCATCACTCCGGCGAAGTTCTCCAGTTGGCGTATGCCGTTGGACAGCAGCAGCCCCATGGCGCTAAGCAGCAACGCCACCAACAGCAAGGCGGGCAGGGCGGCGAGCATGCCCCAGGCCGGTGGCTGCACGCCGTACAGCCAGGCGATGGCGAGAAAGGCGTACACCTGCAACAGGGAAATCAGCGCCGTGGCCAAGAGTTTGCTGGCCAGCAGAAAAGCCCGTGGCAGTGGGCTGGTGAGCAGTACGCGCATGCTGCCCATCTCGCGGTCGTAGACCATTGCCAGCGAGCCTTGCATGCCGTTGAAGAGCAAAATCATGCAGGCCAGGCCAGGGACGATATAGGTCTCGTAAGTGATATAGGTGTCGTACGGGGCGATGATGGCAATGCCCAGCGCGGCGCGAAAACCGGCGGCAAATACCAGCAACCACAACAACGGGCGCACCAGGGCGCTGAGAAAACGCGTGCGTTGCAGCACAAAGCGCAGCCATTCGCGTAATACGATGCCGCGCAGGCATTGCCAGTAGGCGTTCATGGTTGCTCCGTACGCGGTTGGCTTGTGTAGGGTGTGCTGTGCGCACCAAGCGATTGCCCGTCGAGCGCGTTGGTGCGCACCGCACAGCCTACGGTTAGCGCTGCAAATGCTTGAGCAAGCCCAGTATTCCCGGCAATCGTGCTGGCGCTGCCATTTGCCACCAACTGCCCTTGATGCAACACCAACAACGCATCGTCACCTTGCACTTCATCGAGTAAATGGGTGGTCCACAGCACGCTGAGCGCCTCGTCGCGACACAGCTGGCGCACATGGCTAAGCAACGCCTGGCGGCTGGCTGGGTCGAGGCCAACACTGGCTTCGTCGAGCAACAGCAAGCGCGGTTGATGCAGCAGGGCGCGGGCAATCTCTACGCGGCGGCGATGCCCGCCGTTAAGGTCGCGCACTTTATCGCGCCGGCGCTCTTGCAGGTGCTGGCGGCTAAGTTCCAGCTCGATACGTGCCGTGGCCAATTTGCTCGGCATACCGTGCAGGGCCGCGTGGTAACGCAGGTTTTGCTCCACGCTTAAATCCAGATCGAGCGTGCTTTGCTGAAACACCACGCCCAGTTGCCGCAACGCTTCACGGGGTCGTCGTGCCAGGCTATGGCCGTAAATCTGCAGCTCGCCCTGCTGCAGGTCATACAGCCGGGTGAGCAAGGCAATCAGCGTCGATTTGCCCGCGCCATTGGGCCCAAGCAACGCAGTAAA
Source organism: Pseudomonas sp. (assembly GCF_037994325.1). Classification (GTDB taxonomy): domain Bacteria; phylum Pseudomonadota; class Gammaproteobacteria; order Pseudomonadales; family Pseudomonadaceae; genus Aquipseudomonas. The sequence goes on along the minus strand of NZ_JBBNAH010000723.1, from coordinate 11,261 downwards.
ACGTCCTGGCTCCAGGCTGAAACTCACCTGCTGGAGCGCCTGCCGCGCGCCATAGGCAAAGCTGATATCGCGAGCGTCGAGGGCCTTCACGGGGTAACCACCACGCCCCACGGATAACGCCCGACTTTGATCGACTTGGTCACTTTCAAACTGTCCACATCCACCACCGACACATCGCCGCTGATGCCGTTGGTGGTCAACAGGGTTTTCTCGTCCGGGGTAAAAGCCATATGCCAAACGCGGCGGCCGACCAGCAGGTAATCGAGCACTTCAAAGGTTTTCGCGTCGACCACGGCGATATGGTTGGCTGGGCCGAGGGCGACAAAGGCGTACTTGCCGTCGCCGGTCAGTTTTACCCCCACCGGTTGCACTTTGTCTGGGTGCACGCCCTTGATCTGGAACTTCAGCGTTTTGATGATGGTGCGGGTGGCGACGTCGATCACGCTGACCGTGCCGCCAATCTCCGCCGAGGCCCATAGCTGACTGCCGTCTTTATTGAATTCGACATGCCGTGGGCGCTGGTCGACCAAGGTGCTGTCCACCAGTTTCTGCGTGGCGGTGTCGATCCAATGCACCATATTGGTGGTTTCGCTGGTATTGATCGCCCACTTGCCATCGGGGCTGACGGCCATGCCTTCGGGCTCGACGCCAACGTCGACCTGGGCCAGCACTTTGCTGTCTTGGGTGTCGACCACGGTGACCAGCGAATCGTCTTCGTTGGAGATATACAGCCAGCGGTCGTTGGGGTGCAGGGCGAACTGTTCGGGGTCGGCGCCGGAGGGCAGTTCTTTGATGATTTTGCCTGTGGCCAGCTCCATCACCTGCACGGTGTCGGAGTCGCTGGCGCAGATATACAGCAGCTTGTTATCGCTGGAGAGCAGCAGGCCGCGGGGGCGTTTGCCCACTGGCAGGGTGGCGGTGACGGTCTGGCTGGCGACGTCAATCACGCTGATGCTGTTGTCTTTCTCGTTGGAGATATAGGCCGTGGCCGCAAAGCTGGCCGAGCTAAACAGCAGGCTGCCGGCAACGGCGATAAACAGCGGAGTAGGGCGCATGGCAGAGAAGTCCTTGGTTGTTTTTTTAGTGGGCGGAAGCGCTGAGCCGACAGCTGCTTTCCGGCTCATCCAGGCCGAGGCTGTCCAGTTCGCTAAAGGGGTGCAGAAAACCGTCTTGCGGCGAGGTGCTGACCAGCGCACGCGGCTGCACCAAGGGGATGGGTTGGCGCAGCTGGCCGTCCCACAGGCGGAAACTCAGCTTGCGCCCCTTGAAACCATCCAGCGGCAAATCAGGTGATAGCGCCAGGGCGCGGATGGCCATGGGCTCGGTGTTTTTTAACTGGGTGACGGCGCTGGCAATACTGCGCACGGCCATCCAGGCGGCAAAGTCGCGGTCGTTCATCCAGCGTTTGGCGTACAGCTCGAAGCGTTTTTGCAACTGCGCGGCGCCATAGGTTTCCACGGTTTTATGCCAGCCCATCGGCACCAGACCCTGGGTGCCGGCCACCGGCCGTGGCAGCCAGGTGTTAAAGGGCACGTACTCGCCAAAGTCGCCGGCTTCGTCGGCCACCAGCACCACGTCGTAGTCGCTGGCTTGGGTAAACAGCGGCATATCGGCCTGGGCGCTGCGGCGTTGGTCGTTATCAAAACTCCACGGTTTTTCCGCGATTATTTTTACCCCAAAGCGTTTTGCCGCCCGGCGCAGGGCGGCGGCGTAGGCTCTGTCAGCAGGCTTTGCACCGACGATCAGCAGCGCTTTTTGCCACTGGCGCAGCACCAAAAACTGCACCAGGGCATCGGCGAGCATGGCGCGGCTGGGCAGGGTGTGCAGCACGTTGTTGGCACAGTTGCTGACGCGCAATTCATCGTCATAGGCGCCGGCGTTAAACAGCAGGCTGTCGCTCAAGGCGGCACTCAGTTGGCGCAAGGTGTCGGCGGGGGCGTTGACCACAAACAGGCGCAAGCCTTGCGCATGCAATTGCTGCGCAGCGGCGAGGAGTTTTTCCGGGGTGTCCGCCGTGGCCGCTTGCAGGCTGTACTCGTGCTTAACAAAACGCCCGGTGCTGTTGCTGTCGGTAATCGCCAATTCGGCGCCGCGCAGGCCAGCGTCGGTGGGCTCGGCAATAACGTTGGACAGCAGCGGCCCCACCTCAGGCGTATAGCCTAAATAGCCGATGCGCACCGGCAACGGTTCGCCGGCAAATGCCTGGGTGGCCAATAGCGCCGAGCAGGAAATGGCCAGCAGGTAGGTCAAACCGTACAACAGGTACTGGCGCATGCGGCAGCGCTCCTCGTTCTTGTGCCGCCAGCATAGGAAGCGCTCAGCCCCTGGGGAATATGCAGAAAGTACCAGGCGGCCAGTACCAAGGTAGTAACTGCGCCTGGCGCGCGGGCCTGCACAATCGCACCACCCACCTCTACCTATAACAATCAAGGATCTTGCCCGGCACAGGTCCATCGAGGTCGCCATGCGTGTACTTAAAGCCCTGCTGCTGCCCCTGTTGCTGATCATCACCTTGATCGGTCTGGATAACGTGCACGCCGCTGTGACCTACCTGGTCGCGCCATGAAAGCCCAGCTCGGGCGTTCCGCGTTATGGCGCATCAACCTGTTGGTGACCTTGTTTTTCAGCGCGGTGGCGTTGCTGTGCATGGCCGTGCTCCTGCGCCAGGCTAGCTATGACGTGGCGCGTGAACTCAAGGCCGCGCAAACGGTGGTGGAGTACCTCAAGGAAGTGGCGCGCAACGACCCCGCCAGCCTGGAGTCGCAGCTCACCGCCAGCCTGCGGCATGTGCGTGTGCATTGGCTGAACGGCCAGACAGCGCCGGTTGCCGACGACGATGCGCTGGATATCTGGCTGGGCGAAAGGCTCTACCCGGCGGCGAAACAGTTCTCCGCGCCGCTACACCTGGCCGATGGCCGCGATGTGCTGATCAGTGTCGACCCGCAAGATGAAATCGACGAAGTCTGGGACTCGCTCACCCAACTGCTGGTGCTGTTCGGCCTGGCCTTGGTGCTCAGTCTGCTGGTGATTCGTTGGGCCGTAGGCAGTGGCCTGCGGGTGCTGAATGAATTGATTGGCGGCTTGCGGCAAGTCTCGCAAGGCCAGTTGCAGGTGCGTTTACCGCTGCATTCGCTGCACGAATCCAAGCAACTGGCCGAGCACTTTAACCAGATGGTCAGCACCCTCGAACACGTGCAAGCCGACAACCGCGAACTCACCCAAGCGCTGCTGGCCTTGCAGGAACACGAACGCAAACACCTGGCCCTGGCCCTGCACGACGATATGGGCCAATACCTCAGCGGTATCCGCGCCCAGCTCTTATTACTGCGCTCCATGACCCAGCAAAACCCAGCAATCGCCACCACCCTGCGGGGCCTGGAAGTGAACTGCCAACATATGCAGGAAAGCTTTCGCGGCCTGATCCGCGACCTCTACCCGGTGGTCTTGGAGCGCTTGCAGCTGGGCGAAGCCATCGAGCTGCTGGTGCAGCAATGGCAGCAGACGCAAGGCATTGCCTGCGACTTGCGCATGGGCAGCCAACTGCCGCTGATGGACTCGGCCCAGCAGGCGCATTTGTATCGGCTGCTGCAAGAAGCGCTGACCAACGTGGCCCGGCATTCGGGTGCCAGTCAGGTGCGCGTGCGCTTGCATCGGCGTGGGCAGCGCTTGGCCTTAGTGGTCAGCGATAACGGCAGCGGCGGCGCACACAATCTTCGCCCCGGTATCGGCCTGCGTTCCATGGGCGAACGGGCGCGTTGTTTGGGCGGGCAATTGCGCTTGCGTACGCGGCCGGGGAGCGGGTGGTTGCTCAGGTTAAGCATGCCGGTTTCGTAGGGTGGGTACGCCGCGCAAAAGGCCCAACCCCGTCGTTCCCGCGTAGGCGGGAATCCAGAATCGGAAGACATGCGTGATTGCCGCTCCATCTTCGTAGCGGATTGCCGGACCACTGGATCCCCGCCTTCGCGGGGATGACGGGTGTAGAGCTTCATTAGTCGAGGTAAACGATGAAAATCCTCTTGGTCGATGACCACGCCGTGGTCCGTCAGGGCTATGCCAATCTGCTGCAAGGTTTGTTGCCTGAGGTGCAGGTCAGCGAGGCCGCCAGTGGCGAAGAAGCGTTGCAGTTGGTGCCGGGGCTGATCCCCAGTTTGGTGATTATGGATATCAGCCTGCCCGGCATCAGCGGCCTGGAAACCACCCGCCGCCTGCGCCAACGCTTACCGCAATTGCGTGTGCTGTTTTTCAGCATGCACGACGAACTTCCCCTGGTGCGCCAAGCCCTGGATGCTGGCGCGGCCGGTTACATCACCAAGAGTTCGCCGCCGGAAATTCTGCTGGAGGCGGTGCGCCGGATCATGGCAGGGCATGCCTATATCGAACAGCCGCTGGCCACCCAACTGGCCTGTAACCCAGGCCTGCAAGACCCGCGACTGAGCAGCATGTCGCAGCGTGAATTCGAGATTTTCGTAATGCTCGCCAAAGGCACTCCGGCACGGCAGATTGCCGAGCAGTTGTGCATCAGCAGCAAGACAGTTTCCAACTACCTGACCTTGTTGAAAAACAAGCTACAGGTCAGCTCGCAAGCTGAGTTTGTGCATTTGGCGATTGATACCGGGATATTGCGTTCGCGGTCGTAGGTTGGGTTGAGCGCAGCGAAGCCCAACAAGGAGCCCAAAGGGCTCCGCGTGTAGATTCCAGCGATTACAGCTCTGGCATGCTTAATCCCACCCCGCCGGGCAACCCGTACACCCGACCATATTGGTGCCCTGAAAGGTTGCGTAATGCCGCCGCGCGCCGGTCAACGTGGCGTTTTCCAGATTGGCATCGCTGATTTTGCTTTCCTGCATATTGGCGTCGGTGAGGTTGGCGCCTTTAAGGTCGCTGCGGTTTAGCCAGCTCATTTCCAGGTCGGCAGCCGTCAGGTTGGCCTGGTGGAATTTGGCGCCGTTGAGGCGCGCAAACTCCAGGTACGCCGCGGTCAGATCGGCACCCTGAAACTGTGCCCCTTGGCCAAACAGGCCCCAGCCTTGTACCGCCAGCAGTTTGGCGTTGGAGAAGTCGGCCAGGCGCAGGTTGGCCTGTTGCAGGCTGGCGCGGGTGAGGTCGGCGCCTTGCAGTTGAGCCTTTTCCAGATTGGCCAAATCGAGGTTGCTATGGCGCAGGTCGGCGCCTTTGAGGTTGGCACCGGCCAGGTTCATTTTGCTCAGGTCTTGGTTACGCAAGTCGGCGTTTTGCAGGTCGACGCCGGGGCATTGGCTGAGGCTTTCGATGCGGCAGCCGTTGATGATCAGCACGCCGTCGTCATCGGCGTGGGCGAGGGGGATAAGGGCGAGCAGTACGACAGGTAGCAGCTTCATGGCGATCCCGTTGCATGGAGTGAAGGGCGAGGGGTGCGCACAGCGCACCCTACGAAGCGTTAGCGCTTGGCGGTTGGGTTATCCCAACTCGGCAACTTAAACACCCAGAACGAACCACCCTGAGCCACCGGTTTGGTCAGCTCGGCCATATCGCCACCCCACAGCGGTACCGCGCCGCCGTAGCCGACGGTTACCCCCAGGTACTGCTCGCCATCCTGCTCCCAGGTAATCGGCGGCGAGACGATGCCGCTGCCGGTCTGGAACTTCCACAGCTCTTTGCCGGTTTTTGCGTCGAAGGCTTTAAAAAAGCCATCGCCGGTGCCGGTGAACACCAGGTTGCCTTTGGTGGCCAGTACGCCAGCCCATAGCGGCAGGTGTTCGTTGTGTTCCCAGACCACTTTGCCGGTGCTGGGGTCCATGGCCCGCAGGCTGCCGACGTGGTCGTCGTACATACGCTTGATGCGGAAACCCATGCCCAAATACGCCGAGCCTTTTTTGTAGCTGACTTCTTCGGTCCAGTAGTCTTCTTTCCAGTTGTTGGCCGGAATGTAGAACAGGCCGGTGTCTTGGCTGTAGGCCATGGGGTTCCAGTTTTTGCCGCCGAGGAAGGGCGGCGACACTTCAACCGCTTTACCGTGTTTTTCCCCGGGCTCTGGCAGCGGTGGGCGCTGGCCAGGATTCTCTACCGGACGCCCGGTTTTCAGGTCGATATGGCTGGCCCAGGTGATGTTATCCACAAACGGAAAAGCGTTTTGCAGCTTGCCGTTGGTGCGGTCGACCACATAGAAAAAGCCGTTGCGGTCGGCGTGGCCGGTGGCTTTTACCACCTTGCCGTCTTTGCCTTTGTAGTCGAATAGCACCAGCTCGTTGTTGCCGGAAAAATCCCAGGCATCGTTGGGCGTGTGTTGGTAGAACCACTTCACTTCGCCCGTGCTCGGGTCGACGCCGACTTGGCCGGAGGTGTAGAGGCTGTCGTAGTCGTGCGGGTTGCCACCTTTGGAAGTGCGCGCCCAGGTATTCCAGGGCCCAGGGTTGCCGGCGCCAACAATGATGGTGTTGGTTTCGGCATCAAAGCTGGCGCTCTGCCAAGGAGCGCCGCCACCGTGGCTCCAGGCATCGACCTTGCCGGTCGGGGTGCTCGGGTCATCTGGCCAGCTTGGCGCTTTTACATTGCCGGTCACGGTGCTGTCTTTGCCGTTCAGACGGCCCATATGGCCCTCCACAAAGGGGCGCATCCACACCTCTTCGCCGGTGTCTGGGTCGCGGGCAAAGAGCTGGCCGACTACGCCAAATTCGTCGCCGGAGCTGCCGTGAATCAGCAGGGTTTTGCCGGTCACTTTGTCTTTCACCAGCGTCGGCGCGCCGGTCATGGTGTAGCCCGCCGTGTGGTCGCCGAACTTCTTGTTCCACACCACTTTGCCGGTGTTTTTATTCAGCGCCACCAGACGGCCGTCGAGGGTGCCGAAGAAAATCTTATCGCCGAAAATCGCCGCGCCACGGTTCACCACATCGCAGCACGGGCGGATGTCGTCGGGTAGGCGGTGGTTGTACGTCCACAGGCGTTTGCCGGTTTTGGCATCGAGGGCAAACAGCCGTGAGTAGGAGGCGGTGACGTAGATCACGCCTTCGCTAACGATGGCCTGGGATTCCTGGCCGCGTTGTTTTTCATCGCCAAAGGAGTACGACCAGGCCGGCGTCAGCTTGAACACGTTTTTGTCGTTGACCTGTGCCAATGGGCTCCAGCGTTGGGCATTGGTGCCCAGGCCGTACTGCAACACATCGTTGGTAGTTGTTTGGTCGTTGGCGATGTCGTCCCAGGTGACGTCGGCCAGGGCGCCGGCCGCAGCGGCCAGGCTGCCGGCCAAGAGCAGGCCTTGGCAGAGACGGTTCAAGGTAAAGGTGGGGCGGCGCCCGGCAGCGGTGCAGGTTCTTATTGTCATGGTGGTGTTTCCCGTAGTGGTCGGTGTGCCAGAGGTCGAAACAGCCAGGTGACCTGGCCGGACAAATGGTGGAACCACGCCGCTAAACACCGATACGGAAAAACTCCCGCCCATGCCGGGAAGTCTTCCCAGGGCGGGCCTCAATTGGGCCTGCTACCAAAACCATCGCCAGGCGCTCCCCAGGCCCTACTACCAAGGGAGTAGCTGGAAGGCGCGAAAGCAGCATACGGCCCGTGTAGGCCCGTTCTTACCATGGCCCCACCAGAAGGTGTGAACACTACTGAGCTGGGTTAGGCGGCGTTAAAAACAGACTCAACATGCTCCTTGGCTACAGCCAACTGCGCTGTTTCGCCTGCCTAACCTTCGCTCGCTACGTTTTCACACCTTCTGGATTGGCGCTTATTGCCTTGCCCAGCATCTCGAAGAGGATGGTTTTAATGAATAACAACAAAGCCCTGCGTAGTCTGATTTTGCTGGCTGGTATCAGCCTCAGCGGCCTGGCCCTGGCCCATGGCGACGTCACCCCACAAGCGGTCAACACCGAAGGCCTGGAGCCGCTGGGCAAAGAATGGCGCGACACCAACCCCTACCGCGAACCCTATGCCAAGAACGCCCTGGCGGTAGAAATCGGCGCCTCGGCCTACAACCAGAACTGCGCCCGTTGCCATGGCCTGGAAGCCAAGAGCGGCGGCATTGCCCCGGACCTGCGCATGCTCGATGTCGGTGCCGAGGGGGATGAGTGGTTTAAAGAGCGCGTGATCAACGGCGCCGTGCGCGATGGCGCCGTGTATATGCCGAAGATGGCTGACTTCATCAGCCAGGAAGGCCTGTGGGCCATCCGTAGCTACCTCGACAGCGTGCACGTAGACGAGTAACCGCCATGCGTTGGTTGCCTGCGATTGTGTGTTGGCTGCTGTGCCTGTGCGTACCGCTGGTGGCGCAGGCGCGGGTGCGCCCGTACGACGATATCGTTGCCTCGGGCGTGCTCAAGGTGGCGGTGTACGAAAACTTCGCGCCCTATAGTTTTCAACAAGACGGCAACGCCCGTGGCGTGGATGTCGACCTGGCCGAAGCGCTGGCGCAAAGCCTCGACCTGAAGCTGGAATTGCTGTGGATCGTGCCCGGCGAAAAGCTCGACGACGACCTGCGCAATTTCATCTGGAAAGGCCACTACCTGCGCCCTGGCGTGCTCGCTGATTTGATGCTGCGCGTGCCCTATGACAAGGACTATCGTAACCAGCGCAACGACGTTGGCGAGTTGGCCAACGAGCAAGTGGTGATGTTTGCCCCGTACCAGCGCGAGCGTTGGCAGGTGGTCCACGACATCCGCCGTTTGCCCAAGGTCGATAGCGTTGGCGTGTTCCGCCTGCACCCCATTGGCGTTGAGTTGGAGAGCGTGCCGTCGTTCTACCTGTCCAGCGTGTTCAACGGCCAACTTAGCGCCAACACCCAGCATTTTCCCTCTACCGCTGCGGCGTTTGCCGCCATGCAAGCGGCCAACGTGGATGCGGTAATGGGCCTGCGCGGCGAGTTGGATTGGCAACTGTTTAACGCCAAAGACCCCCAGCTCAAAGAAGCCGACAACACCTACCCGAACCTCGGCCAACCGACCTGGGATATCGGCATGGCCGTGCATGAAAGCAACCGCCAACTCTCCAACGCCATCGACATGCAGGTTGAAGACATGATCAACGATGGGCGCATGGCCAAGTTGTTTGCAGCCTATGGCCTGCACTACGAATTGCCGGGGCTTTACCAAGATGTGCAATAACCCCGTAGGGGGTGCTGTGCGCACCCTGGCCTACACGCATAAATCGCTTGCTGCGCTCAGCACACCCTACGGTGCGTTGTTGCTTTTACTGTATGTGTTGGTGGCATCGCCTGCCCACGCCGACCCCGGCAAAGACCCCATGCCCTCGGTGATGTGGCAGTTCTACCAGCAGCGCATGCTCGGCGATAAACCCTATGTGTTTGACGACAAAGTGCTGCTGCAAGCGCCGCCGTTTGCCGAGGACTCGCGCCAGGTGCCGATCCAGGTCGACGCCCGCGCTTATGCCGGCCAAGTGGAAAAAATCATTGCCTGGGCCGAGCTCAATCCCATCCCGCGCATCTTTAGTTTTGTGCCGGGCCCGCAAGTGCAGCCGCTAATCGCCATCCGTATTCGGGTGGAACAAGCCACACCGCTTCGCGCTGCCGTGCTGACCAAGGATGGCGTGTGGCATATCGGTTCGGCCTGGGTGGAGGCGGCAGGAGGAGGGTGCACCGCACCGAGTGTGGTGCGCGCCCAGGAGGGCTGGGAAGAGCGCTTGGGGCAGATTCATGCCGCACGCTTTAAGCATGGCCACGACTCGCGCTTGAGGTTGCGAGTTGATCACCCGATGGACAACGGCATGGTCGGTGGCGTGCCGGAGTTCTACCTCGACCAAGCGCAACTGCGCGATGGCAAGGGCCAGGTATTGGCGGCCATCGAACTGTTTCCCGCCGTGGCGGAAAACCCGGTCATCAGCCTGGAAGTTAAAGGCCAGGACGAAGCGCGGCTATGGTTGCGCGATAACAGCGGCAATGAGTTTGAAGGAGAGTTTTAACCCGCGGTGCTCGTGTAGGGTGTGCTGTGCGCACCAAGCGATCTCTCTGCTAACGCAAGGGTGCGCACAGCACACCCTACGGCCCTATCCTCAGGAGTTTTGTCATGTTCAAACTCAGCGTCTTCTACCCCAACACCGCCAACGCCACGTTCGATATGGACTACTACGTCACCACCCATATGCAGCTGGTACAACGCCTGGTTGGTGATGTTTGCAAAGGCACTGGCGCCGACAGCGGCTTGGCCGGCGGACAACCCGGTGCACCGGCTCCGTACATCGCCATTGGCCATATCTTTTTCGACAGCATTGAAGCCTTCCAGGCTGCCTTTGCCCCGCACGCGGCCGAAATCGTCGCCGATATCGCCAACTTCACCAACGTTGAACCCACCATGCAGTTCAGCGCCGTAAGCCTGGCGCCCTGACCGTTTAGAGGAGAAACCCCATGCGCCCGTGGTTATCGCTGTTACTGCTGGCGCTTGCCGCGCAGGTTGCTGCCGCGCAGGACTACCACCTGCAACCGCGGCAGATTGCTGCCGACACCTGGCTGCTGGAAGGCAGCCGGGATAACTTCGATAAAACCAATGGCGGCAATATCGTTAACACCGGCTTTATCGTCACCACTGCTGGCGTGGTGGTGATCGATACCGGCCCCTCCAAGCACTACGGCGAAGCCATGCGCCAAGCCATTACCAGCGTCACCCAACAGCCCGTGGTGCTGGTGCTGCTGACCCACCATCACCCCGACCATGTACTGGGCAATCAAGCCTTTACCGACGTGCCCATCGCCGCCCTCGACGGCACAAAAAAGCTGCTCGCCGAACAAGGCAACGCCATGGCGGAAAATATGTACCGCCTGGTGGGTGATTGGATGCGTGGCACCGAGGTGGTGTTGCCAACGCAAACGGTCACCGAGGGCGCACGTCAGATCGGCAACCACCGTTTACGCCTGCTGGCCTTAAGCGGGCATACCGGCGCCGACCTGGCGGTTCTGGATGAAAACAGTGGCGTGCTATTTGCCGGTGACCTGGTGTTTTACCAGCGCGCCTTAACCACGCCCAACAGCCCAGGGCTGGACGTATGGCTTAAGGACTTGGACACCCTGCAGGCCCTGCCGTGGAAACAGATTGTGCCCGGCCATGGTCCGGTCGCCAGTGATGCGCAGCCCTTTGCCCAGATGCGCGACTACCTCGGCTGGCTGGATGGTTTATTACGCGACAGCGCGGCCCGTGGCGATGATATGAACGAGGTGATTCGTGCGCCGATTCCGGCGCGCTTTGATGGCGTGAATTTGTCGCGGTATGAGCTGGTGCGCAGCGTCAGCCATTTATACCCGCGCTACGAGCAAAAAATTCTGCCCCAGCTTTAGATAGCATCACGGC
>NZ_JBBNAH010000722.1:0-2732 GCF_037994325.1 Pseudomonas sp. | reverse complement strand
GCATGGGCCAGCGGCTGGTCGTGGTTAAAGTTTTCGCTGCCGACCAGAGCGGTGACCAAGTTCCAGCCAGCGCGGCCGTTGGACAGCTGGTCCAGCGAGGCAAAGCTGCGCGCCAGGTTGTAGGGCTGGTTGTAGCTGGTATTGGCGGTGGCGATCAGGCCGATATGGCGGGTGACCATGGCTAACGCGGGCAGCAACACCAGTGGGTCCCAGCGCAGGCTGTAGGGCCCGCGCGCCAACACCTCGGGGGCCAGCTCGCCGACGCTGACGTTGTCGTTTAAGAACAGCGCATCAAAACACCCACGCTCCAGGGTTTGCGCGTAGTGCTGGTAGCGCTGCACGTTAAGCGAGGCGTCGGCGTCGGCCTGCGGGTGGCGCCAGGCGCCGGTGTGGGCGCCGGAGCCAGACAAAAACGCGCCCAGGCGCAAACGCCCATCGGCGTTAGCCATGGGCGTGTTCCCCCGCTTCAGCAACCTGCGGCTGACGGCGCAGGAGCCACAACACGCCCGCCAGCGCGGCCAGCAAGACCACGGCTAAAAACACCATCACTGCTTGGTAGCCATGCAGAAAAGCTTGCTGCACCCAAGCGCTAAGCACATCCGGGGTTTGGCCTAAATGCTGCGACAACACCGCCACGCCCTGCTCCGGTTGCGCCACTGCCGCGTCGAGCCAATCTGCTGTTCCAGCACCGCTGGTACTGGCCAGGTCACGGGTGGCAAAACTGCGGTAAATGCCCACGCCAATCGCCAACCCCAGGCCGCCGCCAATATTGTGCAAGGTCATCAGCGAGCCCATCGCCACGGAGCTGATTTGCGCTGGCACCGAGGTCATCCCCAGCACCGTCGAAGGGCCAAGAATGCACGCCCAGCCGAGGCCCATCAGCACAAAGGCAGTGAGCAGATAGGCCAGCGAGGTATGGGTATCAAAGCCGGCTTGCAGCACGGCGGAAAGTACAAACAAGGCCAAGCCAGCCTGGATCAGCAGGCCCGGCCCTTTGCGGTCCACCAAGCGCCCAACTACTGGCGACAACAGCGCCACGCCAAGGGTGGTCGGCAGCAACAGCAGCCCACTGGCTTGCACACTCTCGCCCCGGATCAGCGCCAGGTATAGCGGCATAACAAAAAACGCCAGGCAGTAGAAAACTGCCAGGGAAAAACTGGCGACCACGGCCGCGACAAACCGCCGATTGGCAAACAGCGCCAGGTCGACAATCGGCGCCTTCACCCGCCGCTCCACTTGGATAAACGCCGCCAGGGTAACCACGGCCAGTGCCAGCACCCCCAGGCTGGAAACCGACGTCCAGCCCCATGCCCCACCTTGCACAATCAGCAGCACCAAACTTGGCAAGCCAATCAGCAACAGCAGCGCGCCCCAGCCGTCCAGGCCCTGTTGTTCGCCACGGGATTCATCAGCGGCCCAGGCGGTAATGGCGATACTCAGCAGCACAAAGGGCACGTTAATCAGGAAGATCCATTGCCAGCCAAAGGCGCTGGTAATCACCCCGCCCAGCACCGGGCCAATGGCCAGGCCGACGCCGTTGACGCTAAACAGCACGCCAAAGGCTTTGCCCTGTTCATCAGCGGCAAAAGCGTTGGCGACGATGGCCCCGGAGGCGGTGTACAGCACTGCGCAGGCCAGGCCCTGGGCCACCCGCGCGGCAATCAACAGGTCGATGCCCTTGGCCAAACCCGCCGCTAGCGAGGCCAGGCCAAACACCGTTAACCCGATAAACAGCACGCGCTTGCGCCCGTATAAATCGGCCAGCCTTCCAACCAGCACCATAAAGCTGGAGAGCGCCAGAATAAAACCGTTGATCACCCACTGCAGGCTCTCCACCGAGGTGCCGAGGTCGGCCTGCAACGCCGGCAGTGCGGTGTTGACGATGGTGAAATCGACACAGCCAAGAAAGCTGGCAATGCTCACGCCAAACAAGGCCCACCATTTGCGTTGCTGTTGCGCAAAAACGCCCATGGACTACTCCTGAAAATAAGAACTAACGGGCGGCACGGCCACCCGCGTAAGGGGCAAAACCGTTACACCGCGATAGCCGAACTCGACCAGGCCGGATGCACCAACCCCGGCAAGGTGAAGGGAATGGGAATGCCGCGTTTTTTGAATTTGAGCGGCAACCAGTGCACGCGCTCGGGGTTTACCGGCTCAATCAGCAGCTCGCGGGCGGTGGCCATGGCGTGGGTCATTTGCTGCGGGTAGATGATGAAGTCGTAACCCTGCTCCGCCCACAGCGGCAGGATGATGGGGATTTCTTCAAGGATATATTCGCGGCACTGGGCGGCGGCCTGCTCGAAATCCGCCTCGGGATCACGCAGGCGCAAGCGCTCGATAAATACGCCAATGGTGGTGTCGATGGCCTCACGCAATCGGCTGTTTTCTTGCGCGTAAACGTCGTTTACCTGCAAGCGCAAATCGGCGTAACGGTCGCTGGCCAGCTCTTGATTCCAACGGCTGATGGTCACCTTCGCTTCCAGGCCGTCGAGGTATTTTTTGTTGCGCGCCAGCCAGGCATCGCCGTCACGAATCGATGCCGACAAAGCCAGACCCGGCGACTTGCCATGCTTGTTATGGCGTTGCAGGGTGTCGGCCACCACCACTTTTACCTGGCTAAAACCGGACTTGTTAATCAGGTGCACGGTGGAGCTGAGCTTTTGTTCTTCGTGGTATTCCTGGCCAACGCTAACCGCCAGCACGCAGGTTTTGCCGGTGAAATCGAGCTC
>NZ_JBBNAH010000721.1:0-1890 GCF_037994325.1 Pseudomonas sp. | reverse complement strand
CAGGCAGGGTTGTGTGCAGTCCGGGCTCAGGGCCTGGGCCAGTAGCGGGCTGTTGGGAAATAGCGAGGCTGTGTGGCCGTCATCGCCCATGCCCAGCACCAATACATCGATAGGCTGCGGCAGTTCGCTCAGAGCTACATTGGCGCCGGCCACCGACGCATCGAGGCTCACCGGGCTGCGGTACAAACCCAGGAAATGCGCGCGCGCCGCTTCGCCACGTAGCAGGTGGCGCTTAACCAGTGCCTCGTTGCTGTCGCTGTGTTCGACCGGCACCCAGCGCTCATCGGCCAGGCTCACCACCACCCGCGACCACTCCAGCTTTTGCGTCGACAGCGCTTCAAGAAACGCCACCGGGCTACGGCCACCGGACACCACCAAACTGGCAAAATCACGCTCGCGCAGCGCGGCAGTCAACGCCTGCGCTACCGCTACAGCCAAGTCGTTGGCCTGTTGTTTGGCCGATGCTTGCTCAATGGCTTGCACGCCGGCCGGAAAATTCAGCTCAGAGATCGCCATACCAGGACCTCCCATCACGGGTAATCAGCGCCATTGCCGCCATCGGTCCCCAGGAACCGGCCGCGTATGGCTTGGGTGGGTCGCCAAGCTGTTTCCAGCCGGCAATCAACTGGTCGCACCACAGCCAGGCGTGTTCGACCTCGTCTTTGCGCACAAACAGGTACTGGTTGCCCTGCGTCACTTCCAGCAACAGCCGTTCATAGGCGTCGGGAATACGTGCGGCTTTGTAGGTTTCAGAGAAGTTCAGCTGCAGCGGCCCACTGCGCAGCTGCATGCCTTTATCCAGGCCTTGGTCTTTGGTCATCACTTGCAGGGAAATGCCCTCGTCCGGCTGCAAGCGGATGATCAGGCGGTTGCTCACCAACGGCCGCTGTTCGGGGGCAAAAATGTAGTGCGACGACTCTTTAAAGTGGATGACGATCTGCGACAGCTTTTGCGGCATACGCTTGCCAGTACGCAGGTAGAACGGCACACCCGACCAGCGCCAGTTGCGGATTTCCGCCCGTACGGCGACATAGGTTTCGGTGTCGCTCTGCAGGTTAGCGTTGTCCTCTTCCAGGTAGCCCGGCACCGGTTTGCCAGCGCTGCTGCCGGCCACGTATTGACCACGTACCACTTGGCGGCTGAGGTGTTCCGGGGTAATCGGCGCCAGCGCTTTGAGTACCTTTACTTTCTCATCGCGAATGCTGTCGGCTGAGAGATCGCTCGGCGGGTCCATGGCAATCAGGCAGAGCAACTGCAACAGGTGGTTCTGGATCATGTCGCGTAGTTGCCCGGCCTGGTCGAAGTAGCCCCAACGGCCTTCGATACCCACCACTTCAGCCACGGTAATTTCCACGTGGGAAATGTGGTGCTGGTTCCACTGGGTTTCGAACAGGCTATTGGCGAACCGCAGGGCGATCAGGTTTTGCACCGTCTCTTTGCCCAGGTAATGGTCGATGCGGTAGATCTGCGATTCCGGGAAATGCGCGGCCACGGCGTCGTTCACTTTGCGCGACGACTCAAGGTCATGGCCGATGGGTTTTTCCAGCACCACGCGGGTTTTGCTGGCCAGACCCACCGCCGCCAGGTTGGTGCAGATGGGGCCGTAGACAAACGCCGGGGTGGCGAAATAGGCGATCAGCGTATCGGAGCCAGCCACTGCTTCGACCAACGCAGGGTAATCGGCGGCCTCAGTAAAGTTGATATGCAAGTAGCTCAGGCGCTGGCGAAAGCGCTCAAGCACTTCGCCGTCCAGGTCCATGACCGGCACGTATTTGTGCAGCCAATCATCAATGAAAGCCAGGTGGCTCTCGGCATCGCCCGCCTCTCGTGCCAAGGCGAGAATGCGCGTATCGGCATGCAACAGGCCGGCACGGTCGAGCTGGTAAAGCG
>NZ_JBBNAH010000720.1:0-18097 GCF_037994325.1 Pseudomonas sp. | reverse complement strand
TGGCGGCAGCCGCGCCGCCACCGGCAAACAGCGGCAGGCTGACTTGAATGCCGATGCTGTCGGTGTCGTATTTCTGGTTGTAGCTGCTTTCCGAGTCGGAGTTGGTCAGCCGTGAGCTGGCGTACAGGCTCAAGGTCGGCAGGTGGCTGGCGCGGCGTTGTTCGCGCTGCTGCTCGGCCACCGATAACGCGTGGCGCTGCGCAGCCAGTTCGGCGTTGGCGCTGAGGGCCAGGTCCCGCCAGGCGTCGAAACGCGCCGGCTGCAGCGGCCGCACGGCAAACCCCTCTTGCAGCGGCGCCAAGTCTTGCAGCGCCAGCGGCTCACCAACGATGGCCTGCAGTTCGCGCAGCGCGGCATCGAGGGCGTCGCGCGCGTCAATTTCACTGGCCAGGGCCAGGTCATGGCGGGCTTGGGTTTCCAGCATATCGGTGCGCGTGCCCTCGCCCTCATCGAACAACCGGCGGTTGAGTTGCAGGCGCTCGGCGTAGGCATGCCGTTGGGCTTGGGCCAGGCTGATTTGCTCACCAGCCAGCAAAGCTTCGCTGTAGGCCTGAAACAAGCGCACCAGCAACTCCTGGCCCTTGCCGCGAAAGCGCTCATCGGCCAACAGCGCCTTGGCTTCGCCTTCGCGGTAGCTGGCCCAGGCGCCGTAGTCGAACAACGGTTGCTGCAGGGTGAGGCTGGAGGAATAGCTGCGGTAGTCGCGGTTGTTGGTGACAGCGCCGGCTGCGGTTTGCGCGGTCACCTGCGACTCATTCCGCGCGTTGTTGTAGCTGTACGACACTTTGGGCAGCAGCGCAGCGCGGCCAATGGCGAGGTTTTCGCGGCCGGCTTCGCGTTCTTTGATGGCAGCGTGGAAGGTCGGGTCATTACGCAGCGCCAGGGCGTAGGCGTCTTGCAAAGCCAGGGCATGGGCGAGCGGGCTGACGAGCACCAGGGCGAGGGCAAGCAAACGGCTATTCATTCTTCGGCCAACGCCATATGGGTGCGGTCGAGCAGGGGCTTGAACAGGTAGCTCAGCAGCGAACGCTCGCCGGTACGGACAAATGCCTGCACCGGCATACCCGGACGAATTTCCACGCCGGCCAATTGCTGCATACCGGCCTCGCTGACCTGGGCGCGCACTTTGTAGTAGGGCTCGCCGGTCTTTTCGTCTTCCAGGCGATCGGCCGACACCAAGGTCACGTTGCCGGCCACGCGTGGGGTTTTGCTTTGGTTGAAGGCGACAAACAGCAACTCCACCTCCAGGCCCGGGTGCAGCTTATCCACCAGCTCCACCGGCGCCCGCGCATCGACCAGCAGCGGCGCATCCTTGGGTACGATTTCCATCAGTTGCGCGCCAGGGCTGATCACCCCACCTGGGGTAAATACGCTTAAACCGACCACCGTGCCGCTGGCTGGTGCACGGACCTGGGTATTGGCCAGTTCAAAGTCAGCGGCGCGCAGTCGGCTGGCCAGGTCTTGGGCTTTGAGTTGGGTGTCGCCCAGTTGCTGACGCAGGTCGCGCTGGTACTCCTCTTGCCGTTGGCCGATGCGCAACGTGGTTTCCAGCACCTGGCGCTGGGTGCGGCCGAGGTTGCCGAGGTCTTCAGCGATGGCGCCGTTGAGTTGCGCATACAGGCGCTCGCTTTCCAGCAGGCGGTTGCGCGACAGATAGCCTTCGCGCGTCAGTTCGCGCTGGCCTTTGAGTTGCTCAGCGAGCGCGGCGCGCTGCTCTTCTTTATGCGCCATGGAGTCGCGCACGCCCTGCAGCATGGCTTGGGCTCCGGCGATATTTTCCTTGAGGCCATCGACCTCCATACGCAGCGCGTCGCGGCGGCTGCTGAGCAATTGCCGCTGCAGCTGCAAGGCGCTGGCGACCCAAGGATCGCTCTCGGCGGCAACGAGATCGCTGGCAAATTGGAGGGTGGTTTGCCCGTCACACTCGGCACTCAAGCGCGCTTCGCTGGCGCGGGCGTTGATGTATTGCGCATAGAGGGACTCGCGCTGGGCGCGGGTTTGCGTGGCGTCCATCTGCACCAGCACTTGGCCGGCGCTGACGGCATCGCCATCGCGCACCAGAATGCGCTCAATCACCCCGCCCAGTTGGTGCTGCACCACTTGACGGCTGCCGGCGACCACCACATTGCCCGCTACCGGTACGCCTTTATCCAACGGTGCCAACGCGGCCCACAGGACAAAACCACCAAAACCGAGCAGCACCAGCCAACGGCCCAGCCGGGCAAAGCGGCGCTCGTCCAACTGCACCACCGGCGCCAGCGGGCGACTCTCTTCAGCAAGGGAATTCACAGCGATCCTCAAGGGTCAGGGCTTGGATGCATCCAAGCGGTAGTGGGTGCTGAAACTGGGGGCCACCACAGTGGCCGGCCTTGGCGTTTCCACCCGTGGCGCGGGCGCAGCAACGCGCTGCAATTCCTGGGTGACCCGCGCAGTGGGGCCAAACGCCTGCATTTGCCCGGCACGCAGTACCAACAGGTTGTCGACGCCGGCCAGCAGGCTGGATTTATGGGTGATCAGCACTACGGTGCTGCCGTGTTTTTTCAACGCGGAGATGGCGGCGAGCAAGGCGCGCTCGCCGTCCTCGTCGAGGTTGGAGTTCGGCTCATCAAGCACCACCAGCGCTGGCAAGGCATACAGGGCGCGGGCCAAACCGATGCGTTGACGCTGCCCGCCGGAAAGCCCGGCGCCGCCCTCGCCCAATGCAGTGTCGTAGCCGTTAGGCAATTTCAGGATCAGCTCATGCACGCCGGCATGCCGCGCGGCCTCGACCACCCGCTCGGCATCCACGGCGCTAAAGCGCGCGATGTTTTGCGCGATGCTGCCGGCGAACAGCTGTACGTCTTGCGGCAGGTAGCCGATATGCGGGCCGAGTTGGACTTTGTCCCACTGCTGCAAATCAGCACCGTCCAAACGCACCTTGCCAGCCGCCGGCAGTGCCGCGCCCACCAGCAAACGCGCCAGCGACGACTTGCCCGAACCCGAAGCACCAATCACCCCCAACGACTGCCCGGCCGCCAAGGCAAACCCGACATTGCTTAAGCACTGACGGCGTGTGCCCGGCGCGAAGGCGCTGAGCTGTTCAACGCTTAACGCGCCCTTGGGTGTCGGCAATGGCATACC
Organism: Pseudomonas sp.; assembly: GCF_037994325.1. GTDB lineage: Bacteria > Pseudomonadota > Gammaproteobacteria > Pseudomonadales > Pseudomonadaceae > Aquipseudomonas. The sequence continues at coordinate 14,977 of NZ_JBBNAH010000720.1, read as the reverse complement.
TGGCAGGCGTGCCGGCTGCGCCTGCAACAGGGCGAGCAAGCGTTCATAGGCCTGGCGCGCTGAGGCCCATTGGCGCCACACAGCAATGACCTGGTCGATGGGTGCCAGCACCCGCGCCATCAGAATGGAACCGGCGATCATCATGCCCGGCGTAATCAACTGCTCCAACGCCAGCCAGGCGCCAAGGCCGAGCACCAGTGATTGCAGAGTCATCCGCACGCCCTTGGACCAGGCGCTGACCACCGCCATGCGCTCGCTGGCCAGGTTCTGCCGCGCGAGAAAGCCTTGGTGTTGCGCGAGCCAGCGGTTGCGCACCGCATCGAGCATGCCCATGGCCTCGATCACCTCGGCATTGCGCAGGTTGGCGGCGGCCTGCTGGGTAGCGGCCATCGACAGCTGCCCGGCCTCGGCCAATGGCGCGCGGGTCAGGCGCTCGTTAAGCCAAGCCAAGCCCATCAGCAGCAACGCACCGACCACCGCGAGCAAGCCCAACCAGGGGCTGAAGAGAAAAATCACCGCCAGGTAGAGGGGAAACCACGGCGCATCAAAAAACGCGAACAACGCATTGCCGGTGGCGAATTGGCGCAGGCTGGTGAGGTCGCTCAAGGCTTGGCCGGCGTTGCCTTTACCGGTCAATAAACCGGCCTCGAAGCTGGCGGCAAACACCCGCGCATTCAGGCGCATATCCATCTGCGCACCGAGGCGAATCACCACTAGGCTGCGCACCCACTCCAGCACCCCCATAAACACAAACAGGCCCACCACCATCAGGCTGAGCATAAGCAGGGTCATCTCGTTGCCGGAGGCCAGCACGCGGTCGTATACCTGCAACATATACAGCGCCGGCGCCAACATCAGCAGGTTGATCACTGCCGTGAACAAGCCGATGTTGGCAAAGCCGGCGCGGTAGGCGAACAGCGCGTGCAGCACTTCATTCGGCGCCGCAGAATTGGATGACGACATGCTTTACCCCAAGGCGGCCACGCCGGCGTTGACGCCTGCCACGCGCAGCCACAGAATTCGGAACCCCAACCCAGGCCCCGCAAAAGACAGGGGTTGGGGGTGATACCAAAAGGCGAATGGAGGAGTGATCTTCCATTCGCTTTTTTTTGCCTGCCTGTTGCTGATCAGGCCGCCAGGGCGAAGTCTTCGGCGGGCGCTTGCACACCCACTGCCTCCGCTGGCGAAACGCTCAACGGGCCGGCAGCCAGCGCGGCAGCAACAACGTCGAAGGTGTCGTCGGTGTCGACGCCATAGGCAGCCAGGATGGTGTCCAGCGCCGAATCCAGGGCGGTGGCGTCGCCGCTCATCAGGCCGTAGATAACTTCGTGCACCACGCCGTCGTGGCCTTCGCTCAGGGCGCTGGACAGACCCAGACCGTTGAAGCTGACTTCCTGATCACCTGGGGCGAAGTAGAAGCCGGAGGTGTTTTCCGCCACGTCAGTGCCCAAGGAGATGCTGTCCAGGCTGCCGTATACGGTGTGGGCAGGTGGCGAGAACAGCGAGTAGGTCAGGCTGCCACCGGCGATAAAGCCGGCGTCGCTGTTCGGGCTGCTGAGGGCGTACTGGGTGCCGCTCAGGGAACCTGGGTAGAAACCACCGGTGTTCACGCCATCTTCAACTTCACCGATACGGTGGTCGGCATCACCGAAGTAACCGGCCCAGTCGGCCAGGTAGTCGGCGATGGTCCAGCTGGCGTAGGTGGTGTCGTAAGTAATGGAAAGGCTCATGCAATTTCTCCAATTGAGGTTTTACGTTGTGGATGTTTCACATCGTTCCGCCGTGCTACAGCCCGCTGCACAGCGGCTTTGCCCTCCATGGGCAAATTCCGGTTGGGGTTAAAAGGTGTATTCCACAGTGCCCTGCAAGGTGCGGCCACGGCCGAGGGTGAAGGCCAGTACATCGCCCAGCGGCACCAGGTAGGCGCGATCTGTGAAGTTATCCAGGGCCAGGCGCAGGGTCAGGGCGTCGGTGGCTTTGTAGCTGCCGTACAGGTCGTAAACGGTGTAGGTCTTCCAGTCGGCCGGGTACACCTGATCGGCAGCGGCGGCGTCGCTGGCATCCAGCGCATAACCTTCGCTGTAACGAGCACGGACGCCGATATCCAGGGTTTGGTTGAGCAAGCGGGTGCCAAGGGTCAGGCTGCCGCGGTCCATGGGCATATGTTCTGCGGAGCCCATGATTCCACCGCACTTGACTGCGGCATTGGCGGCCTCGTTCGGCACGTAGCCAATAACCGGCGGACGCCGACCGGTGCCGTTAACCGCCGTGAGCGCGCCACCCAGCCATGCTTGTTTTTTGCAGTACTCGTTATCGCCAATCATGTGGGTGTAGGTGAAGTTGCTGTAGTAGGCGCCCATGTCGTAGTCGAGTTGGTATTCCACGCCGCGAAAACGCGTGCTGCTCTGGTCATTGACGTAGGCCGTGGTGCCCAGGCTGGAAATGCCTACGCCAGGACGCTGCAGGCCGATACCCAAAAATACGAAGTCGTCGATGCGGGTGTCGAAATACGAGACCTTGGCGCCTAATGCGTCGCCGTCGGCCAGCAGGTTTTCCTTGAGGATGTTGAAACCCACCTCCCACGACTGCGAGCTTTCCGGTTTCAGAAACGGGTTGGGGTACAGGCTTTCGGTGCCGCCGCTATGGGGCCGGCCGGAGACCAGGGTTTCGGTTACCGCCGGCGGACGCCAACCTTCGCCGTAGCTGGCGAACAGTTGCAGCCAGTCCACGCCAGGCTTTATCGCGATGCCAAAGGTCGGCGAAAACTGGCCTTCTTGGCGATCAACGTCGTAATTCAACGGCACGCTGTAAGTAGGGTTACCGGTGGTATTGAGGCGATACAGGGTGTAGCTCAAGCCGGTTTCGCCCTGTAGACGATAGCGGTCGTAACGCAGGCCAGCGCTTAGGGTCAGCCAACCGTCGTAGTCGAATTCAAGGTTGGTAAACAGGCTGCCCATGGCGCGTTCGCCCTTGGGAGTCAGGCCTTCGGAGGCTGGAAAGTCCACAGCCGAGGTGGCGGCCACGGCCTGGTTGGAGTCGGGCCGGACTTTGTCGAGAAAATATTCCAGGCCGTAGTTGGCCTTGAGGTTGCTGCTATCGCCGAGGACGAAGGTGGAGGTGTTTTGTAACTGCGCGCCGTAGGTTTTGGTCTGGTAGGTCACCTGGTAACCGGCCGCAGTTCGGGTAGGCAGTGCGGTCTGCTCGTTGCGGTTGTCGACGTAGTAAAACTTGGCCTTGAGGTCGAGCAGTGGGTTGTCCGGGCTGTAGCTGTAGTCGATGGCATAGTTCTGCGACAGCACATCGCTGCTGCCATTTTTGTTCCACAGGTTGTCATTGGCGACGTCCATGATGCTGGCATCGTCGTAGCTGACGTGGGTGCGCAGGTAGCTGAACTGCACGCGCTGGTCGTGCGGCAGATTGAGGCCAAACTTGGCCAGGCGCGATTTCATCACGGAGCCTGAGTAGGCCACGGTGGTGTTTTTTACCCGCTCTTCAATGCCTGGGTTATAGCCGGAGCCGGTACGCAGCTCGCCAATTTCGCCGTTTGTACCGGGGTCATAATCGCCCAGATGCCGTTCACTGGCAGCGACCAGAATGTCGCCAATTTCATTGCCCAGAGCAAAGGCGCTGCTACCGATAAAGTCGGTGCCATTGGCGTAACCACCCAGGCCCGTGGTGGCACGAATGCGGCCGCCAAACTCTTTGCCTTCGTGGATAAAGTCGCGGGCGTTCAGGGTGCTGAATTCGGCCACGCCACCAATCACCCCGGCACCGCCCATGCCCGAGGTGGCGCCCTTCTCCACCGTAACGCCGCTGAGCAGTTCGGGGTCGATATACATCGTGCCGTTGCGCTGCTGATGGCCGCTTTGCTGGAAGTTCTGGCGCATGCCGTCGATGTTCATATTGACCCGGCCGTAGTCCTGCACGCCGCGAATATTCACCGACAGACCGGGGTCTTGCTGACTCACGGCGGTGTACACGCCAGAGGTTTGCTCAAGCATATCGGCGGCATGCCGGGGCGGGTTGCGGTTGATCTGCTCCTGGCTGATAACGCTGACCGAACGCGGCGACTCATACACCCAGGCCTCCTGCAAACGCTGGCCATTGATGGTGGTGGAACCCAGCTCCAGAGCGCTGCCCACGTCAAACTGGCGCTCCAGGCTGACTTGGCGCGCGCCGGTAAAGCGGTAGTTAACCGGCATGCCGCGCAGCAGCATGGCCAAGCCGTCCTGCACGCTATAAGCGCCTTGCAGTGTTTGCGCCTGCAGCCCTGCCAGCTTGCTGCTGTCGAAAAACACCTGGACACCGGCTTGCTCGGCATAGGCCAGCACCGCACTGCCCAACGGTTGGGCGGGGATGTCGAAAGTGATCAGTGCGGCTTGATTGGCAGCCTGCGCAGCGGCCGCTTGCGCATTAACGACTGCGCCCATCAGCAACACCCAACCGGCAAAACCCGCGTGCAAAACACGGCGTAGTGGCTGGGAAATCTGTGCTTTGTTTTTCACGTTTACGGCTCGCTCAGGTCGGCTTGTTGTTGTCGGCTAATGAAAATGAATCTCAACAAAGCAGACGAGCGAGCAAGGAAAAGTCAGTAAGCGATTTATGAAAAAAACCCGAAAATAAAAACGGCGGCTCGATAGGCCGCCGTCTAGCACGCAGATTTGGCCTGGTTTTAGTACAGCAAGGTCATACCTGGCAGATCGATACGGCTGGCGTGCAACTCGCTGGCGACGGTGGCCAGGGCATCGTCGAGGCTGTCCAAGCGAAACACACCGCTGACTTCGCGCTGGGCCAGGTTTTTGTCGCTGATCATCAGCCAACCGGGCCGATAACGGTTCAAGCGCTCGGCCACTTGCGCCAGTGGCACGCGGTCGAACACCAACACCCCACGCTGCCAACTGCTGGCGCGCGCCACGTCGAAACCTGGCAGCGTTTCGATGCCGTTTTCCTGGCTGTAATGAGCGGCTTGGCCTTCTTGTAGAACCTGATTGCGCGCCGGGTTTTGCAGACTGAGTTCGACGCTGTGCTCAAGCACACCCATCCAGGCGCCTTTGTCGTCCTGACTGACAACAAACTTGGTGCCCAAGGCGCGGCTACTGCCGCCAGCGCTTTCGACGATAAACGGCCGCTGTTCATTGCCGCCGATGGGCGCCACGTCAAAGCTGGCGTCGCCGCTGAGCAGGCGGATACGCCGCTCCTTGTCGGTGTAATGCAGGTCGATGGCGCTCTTGGCGTCGAGCTGAGCGACGCTGCCGTCGGGCAAGGTAATGCTGCGGATTTCACCTTTGCCGGTAGCGTGGTCGGCGAGCATGGGGGTGAGCAACGGTGCGCCCTGCTGCAGGCCGAGCAGCAGCAAGACGCTGGCCGCAGCACTGCCTATCCAGCGGGTAATGGGCACAGGTTTACGCACCGGCAAGGCAATCGGCTGATTGTGCGCGGCGGCTTGCTGGCCCAGCTCAGCGAGCAGGCTCCACGTGGCACGGGCGTAGTCCAGCGCGGCGCCGTGGGCCGGGTCTTGGGCGAGCCAGTGCTGCAATTCATCGTCCCGGGCGCCGCTTGATTCGCGCGCGTCCAGGCGCACCGCCCAGTCGGCAGCCTCCTGGCGAATCTGCTGCTCTCGCGTGTTGTGGCTAATCACGTTGTTCTCTCGAATTTCTGCGTTCGAATTTGTCGTTATAGGTATGCAGACGTCTGAGCCATAAAAAGTCAGTAAACCGTTTATCCATCAACGCTGCTGCAACCGCTCAGTGATATACGCCAGCGCCTTGGCCAGGTGCTTTTGCACGGAACTGTCAGAGATGTCCAGCTGGCGCGCCACTTCGCTATGGGTCAGGCCCTGAATACGGTTGAGCTGGAAAATTTGCTGGGTACGCGCGGGCAATTCGGCCATGGCGGCGCGTAACAGTTGCAGGCGTTGTTCGGCATCCAGGGCGTCGTCCAGCGCTGGGCGTTCGTCTTCGATATGGGCCAGGGCTTCGTGGGGCTGGCTGTCAGTGCGGCGCCGTTGTTGCTGGCGAATATGGTCGACCAACAGGTTATGCGCGGTGCGGTAGAGGTAGGCCTGGGAGTTGTCGATGGCCTCCTTGCCCTGCTGCTCGGCCAGGCGTAGGAAGCTTTCCTGCACTAAGTCCGCGGCCAATTGCGGGTCGCGGACTTTACGCGTGAGCAGGCCCTGCAACGTACGCGCGTGCTTAAGGAACAGGCCTTTGAGGTCGGTCTCGGCCACGCGCACTCCAACATCCAATACCAGGAAATAGGGGCGCCATGCTAGACAAGAAGAGAACCTGTTGCAATTGCGATCAGTTGTTAACTAACCCCCTTATGGTTATTGCGCGAGCAAAAAGTAGTGATCCACCAACAGCGCGATAAACAACAAGAACAGGTAGTAGATGCTGTATTTGAAGGTGTTGATGGCCGCATGGGGTTTGCTGTCGTGGTACAGCACCCAGCTCCATTGCAGAAAGCGCGCGCCCAATGCCACGGCGCAGACCAGGTACAGCAAGCCGCTCATATGGATGACATACGGCATCAGGCTGACCGCCAGCAGCACCAGGGTGTAAAGCACGATATGCACCTTGGTGTAGTGCTCGCCGTGGGTGACCGGCAGCATGGGGATATCGGCTTTGGCGTATTCCTCTTTGCGGTGAATGGCCAGGGCCCAGAAGTGCGGTGGCGTCCAGGCGAAAATAATCAGCACCAGCAGCAGCGGCTCGGCGCTCATATGACCGGTAACGGCCACCCAACCGAGTAGCGGCGGCGCAGCGCCGGCCAGGCCGCCGATTACGATATTTTGCGGCGTGGCGCGCTTGAGAAAGCCGGTATAGAGCACCGCATAACCGAGCAATGAGGCGAGGGTCAGCCAGGCGGTGAGCTCGTTGGTAAAGGCCAGCAGCACCACCAAGCCAGACACCGAGAGCGCCATGGCAAAGGTCAGTGCCGCCACCGGCGATACCCGCCCTTCTGCCAACGGCCGCTTATGGGTACGCGCCATCAGCGCATCGATACGCCGGTCCACCACATGGTTGACCGCCGCCGCGCCGCCAGCACACAGGGCAATGCCCAGGTTGCCAAAGACCAACACCGTCCACGGCACTCCGGCGCGGGTGGCGAGAAACATGCCGACCAACGAGGTGATGAGCATCAGCACCACCACCTTGGGCTTGGTCAGCTCCAGGTAGTCGCGCCAAAGCGCTCTGCTGTGACGTTCGCTGAGTAGAGTAGCCATGGCATCTCTCCTTTCTTGTTATGGATTCAGGTCGCCGACTGGCGGACCCAATTGTTCGCAGGTTCAGTGGCAACGCCCGCACTCACGCGCAAGCGGTAATTGACCAGTACCAGGCTCAGCAACAACAGCGCGCCACCGGCGTTATGGGCGACGGCCACGGCCAGCGGCAGGTGCAGCACCACATTGCTTACGCCCAGGCTGATCTGCGCCGCCAAGGCCAGCACCAGCAAGCCCGCCAAACGCCCGTGGCCGCCACGCCGCAGTTGCCAGGCCAGGGCCAGCACCACCAGCGTGACGAGCATGGCGCCAAGACGGTGGGTGAAATGAATGGCGGTGCGCGCATCGCTGTCGAGCTGGCCGCCGAGGTAGTTGGGGCCGATGTGTTGGCTTAGGTGAAAGCCGTTGGCGAAGTCCATCTCTGGCCACCACTGCCCGTGGCAGGTGGGCAAGTCGATACAGGCCACCGCCGCATAGTTGGAGCTGACCCAGCCGCCCAGTGCGATCTGCCCAATCACCACCAGCAGCCCCACGGCCGCCAGCCGCCGCAGCGGGGCAGGCACGGCGGGCAAACTCGGCAGCCGGCCCGACAAGCGCAGCGTCAGCAGAAACAGCAGCGCCAAGGTCGTAAAGCCGCCGAGCAAATGCGCCGTGACCACCTGCGGCCACAGCTTGAGCGTGACCGTCCACATACCAAACGCCGCCTGCGCAATTACCACACCCAGCAACAGCAACGGCAGTTTCAACGGCTGCCCCGGCTCAGCGCGACGACGCACGGCAATCGCCGCCAGCGCCACAATCAACAGCCCCAGGCTGCCGGCGAAATAGCGGTGAATCATCTCGTTCCAGCCCTTGTGCGCTTCCACCGGCGCGTGGGGGAAATTCGCTTCGGCGTGGGCCAGTTGCGCCTCGCTGGCCGGCACGCTGATAAAGCCATAGCAACCTGGCCAGTCGGGGCAGCCGAGGCCGGCGTGGGTCAGGCGGGTGTAGGCGCCCAGCAGTACGACCACTATTGCCAGAACCGTGGCTAACAACGCGAGGCGATATCCGGGTTTGGCCATCGTCAGTTCCCTTGGTGATCAGCCGATATTCGACAGTTTCAGCAACAGGCGCAGGTCATTGAGAATGGCCTTGCCCTTGGTTTTGGCGCTGTAACGCAGCACCAGATTGCCGTGGGGGTCGACCAGCCATAGCTGCGGCTCGGCACCAGTGCTGGGCGCAGCCTTGTTGTAAGCCTGGGTGTCGAGGCCATAGCGGCCCAGGCGCGGATAGTCGCGGGCCAGTTCGGTGTTGTAGTCCTCACTCACCGGCTGCGCGGTGGCCAAACCGTGGGTGGCGCGCGAGGCCTCGCGGCCCAGGCCGATCTGAATTTGCCGGGCCAGGTACACCAGCTGCTTGCAGTCATCGGCGCAGGCGGCGGGAGCGGTCACCAGAATTTGCCAGGTGTCGACGTTGTCGCCCTGCACGCCCAGGTCCGTGCGGCTTTGCCCGTTGCCGATCAGCTCGCCGCTGTAGTTGCGCCCTTCCGGCACCCAGAAGCGGAACTGGTACATGCAGGTGGCCAACACCATCGGGCCGATGGTCAGCGCCAGCAGCAAAATCAGCTGCAAGCGCCCTTGGCGGCGCGGCGCGCTCTGCGGCATGGGCAGGCTCGATGAACTCATGGTTGCTCTCCTAAGCGAGGCTCACGCGCAGGGGCCGCGTGAAAACCGAGGTAGATAAATAAGCCCAGCAGCGCCGCCGCCAGGGCAAACCATTGCACGGCATAGGCCTGGTGGCGCTCGGGGCCCATGGCAACGATTGGCCAGTCGGCCTGGTACGCGGCCGCGCTGGGTTGCAGACGTACTTCATAGGCCAGCCCAGCGCGCCCCAGCTGTTGCCAGAGCACTTGCGGATGCACGGCGTTAACCAACAGCGGCCACTGATTGCTAGGCGCATCGGCTTGCAATTGAAAGGTTTCGCCCGGGGGCACATAGACCCAGGCATCCAGATTCTGCATTGCTGGCGGGGTGCTGAATTGCGCCGCGTTACGCCGATCCGGCCACGGTAGCCAGCCTCGGTTGACCAACAGCCACAGGTCGCTGGCCTGGTCGTAGAAGGGTTGCAGTAACTCGACGCCGGCCTTGCCGTCACGCGTGCGGTTGTCGAGCAGCACGCTGTGTTGCTGGTCAAAATGGCCGCTCAGGTGTACCCGGCGATAGGCCGCATCTTTAGTGTTTTCCAGCTCAAGAATGCCCATGGGTTCGGCAGTGCGCCGTGCCTCATAACTGGCCAACAACTGGCGTTTTTCTTCCGCCCGCGCCAGTTGCCAGAAACCCAGCAGCACCAGCACTGGCAGCAGTGCCGCGACCACCAGACTGGGCAGCCAACCAGGGCGAAAGCGCCTCAACGGGCGCTCCCGAACACTGGCAGGTGACTGGCTATACTCCACGGCATTCCCCTTCCCATTGGCGAGTCTCACACCATGCTCAAAGCAGCCATCGTGTTTATGCTGTTGGCCACTGTTGTCAGCCTGTTCAGCGGCTTGTTCTTTCTGGTCAAAGACCAAGGCAACTCATCGCGATTGATCAGCGCCTTGACCATTCGCGTGGTCCTTGCGGCGCTGACGTTGGCCCTGGTGACCTGGGGCTTTTACAGCGGCCAGCTGGTTAGCCACGCCACCTGGTAACAGGCCGAACAATCACGTTTGTGTGCTGTGCGCACCATTGCGGTCGCAAAAACGATCGCTTGGTGCGCACAGCACACCCTACGAGCCCGGCGTTTACAGCACGTACACGAAGATAAATAAGCCCACCCACACCACATCGACAAAGTGCCAATACCAACTGGCCGCCTCGAAACCGAAGTGTTGTTTTTCATCGAAATGGCCACGCAGGATGCGGATCAGCATCACCGCCAAAATCAGCGTGCCAATGGTGACGTGGGCGCCGTGAAAGCCGGTGAGCATAAAGAACGTGGCGCCATAGATGCCCGAGCCCAGGGTCAGCCCCAGCTCGTGATAGGCCTCTACATACTCCACGGCCTGCAAGGTGAGAAAGCTCAAGCCCAAGAGAATGGTCAGCCCCAGCCACGCCTTCAGCGCGCCGCGTTTGCCATGGCGTAGGGCGTGGTGTGCAAGGGTCACGGTGACACTGGAGCTGACCAGCAAAATGGTGTTGATCAGCGGCAAGTGCCAGGGGTCGATAACGTCTTTGGGCGCCGGAAACAGTTTTGGATCGGGGCTATTTAGCAGCGGCCAGGTGTATTCAAAATTCGGCCAGAGCATATGCGCTACACCCTTGGCGCCCTCACCGCCCAACCAGGGGCCAGCCCAGGTGCGCACGTAAAACAGCGCGCCAAAGAAGGCGATAAAAAACATTACCTCGGAAAAAATAAACCAGCTCATGCCCCAGCGGAACGAGCGGTCCATTTGCGAGCTGTACAGGCCCTGGCGGCTTTCTTTGATCACCGCGCTAAACCAGCCAAACAGCATGTAAGCGACCATCAGCCCGCCGATGGCGAAAATCAGTGGGCCGTGGGATTCCGGCCGCGCCGCTTTCAGGTCGTTAAACCAGGTGCCCAGGCCGTACATGGTGGTGAGCATGCCGATGGTGGCAATGATCGGCCACTTGCTTTGCGCCGGAACGTAGTAGTGCTCGTAGTCGGAGTTGGGGCTCTTTGGCAGGGCCTCGTCGTGCGTCGCCATCTTATTGTTCTCCTTGTTTTACACCGCTTACTTGGCCGCTATCGGCGCATGGCGAGCGGTGATGTCGAACAGCGTGTAACCGAGGGTCAGGTGGTAGACATCCTTGGGCAGATCACGGTCGACGATGAAGCGCACCTTCATTTCTACGCGTTCACCGGGTTGCAGCACTTGCTGGTTAAAACAAAAGCACGCGGTTTTATGGAAATAGGCCGCCGCTTCCGACGGCACAATGCTGGGTATCGCCTGCGCCGCCATCGGTTTATCGGTGGGGTTCTGGGCAATAAAGGTCATCTCGTTGACCGCCCCTGGGTGCACCACCAGGTCCGCCGCCACCGGGTGAAAATCCCAGACCATGTCGGCGGCATTGGTGGCCAAAAACTGCACCTTCACCTGCCGGGCTTCATCCACCTGTTGTTGCTCGCCGGAATACTGCCCGGCGGTTTTGCCGTTGATGCCAAAGGCTTTACACATCACGTCGTAGATCGGCACCAGGGCAAAACCAAAGGCGAACATCACCACCACTAACAACAGCAGGCGGGAGACCAGTTTTTTGGTGGCGATGCCTTCGCTCATGGCTGGCTCACTTGATTTCCGGTGGCGTGGTAAAGGTGTGGTACGGCGCTGGCGAAGGAATGGTCCACTCCAGCCCATCCGCACCATCCCAAGGCTTGGCCGGCGCGGGTTTGCCGCCGCGGATGCACTTGATCACGATAAACAGAAAGAGGAACTGGGTAGCGCCAAAGCTAAAGGCGCCAATGGAGGAGACCATATTGAAATCGGCGAACTGCAGGTTGTAGTCCGGAATACGCCGTGGCATGCCCGCCAGCCCAACAAAGTGCATGGGGAAAAAAGCCATATTCATGCCGACAAACGACAGCCAGAAATGCAGCTTGCCGAGGGTTTCGTCGTACATATGCCCGGTCCACTTGGGCAGCCAGTAATACGCGGAGGCGAAGATACCGAAGATCGCCCCGGGCACCAGCACGTAGTGGAAATGCGCCACCACAAAGTAGGTGTCGTGGTACTGGAAGTCCGCTGGGGCGATGGCCAGCATCAAGCCGGAAAAGCCGCCGATGGTGAACAGAATCACAAAGGCCACGGCAAACAACATTGGCGTCTCGAACGTCAGCGAGCCTTGCCACATGGTGGTTACCCAGTTGAACACCTTCACCCCGGTCGGTACGGCGATCAGCAAGGTGGCGTACATAAAGAACAGCTCGCCCACCAGCGGAATACCCACCACAAACATATGGTGGGCCCAGACGATAAACGACAAGAAAGCAATCGAGGCCGTGGCGTACACCATCGACGTGTAGCCAAACAGCGGCTTGCGCGAGAACGCCGGAATGATCGAGCTAACGGCGCCAAAGGCCGGCAAGATCATGATGTACACCTCGGGGTGGCCGAAGAACCAGAACACATGCTGGAACAGCACCGGGTCACCGCCACCGGCAGCACTAAAAAAGCTGGTGCCGAAGTGGATATCCATCAGCATCATGGTCACGCAGCCCGCCAGTACCGGCATTACCGCAATCAGCAAGAACGCGGTGATCAGCCAGGTCCAGACAAACAGCGGCATCTTCATCAAGGTCATGCCAGGGGCGCGCAGGTTGAGGATGGTGGCGATCACATTGATCGCGCCCATGATCGAGCTGATGCCCATCAGGTGAATGGCGAAGATAAAAAACGTCACGCTTTCCGGCGCGTAAGTCGTGGATAACGGTGCGTAAAAGGTCCAGCCAAAGTTCGGTCCGCCGCCGGCAGTGAACAGGGTGCTGATCAACAGGCCAAAGGCCGCTGGCAGCAACCAGAAGCTAAAGTTATTCATCCGTGGCAGGGCCATATCCGGCGCCCCCACCATCAGCGGAATCATCCAGTTGGCCAGGCCGACAAAGGCCGGCATCACCGCACCAAACACCATCACCAAACCATGCATGGTGGTCATCTGGTTAAAGAACGCCGGCTCGACAATTTGCAGCCCCGGCTGGAACAGCTCGGCGCGAATCACCATGGCGAACGAGCCGCCAATCAGAAACATGGCAAAGCTGAACCACAGGTACATGGTGCCGATGTCTTTGTGGTTGGTGGTCAACACCCAACGCATCAGGCCTTTGGCAGGGCCATGGTGGCCGTGGTCGGCGGCGTGCCCAGCATGGCCAGGCTCAATCACTGCACTCATGATGGGTCTCCTATTTGTTCGCCTGTTTCAGGGCCAATACGTCTTTCGGGGTGACCATGTCACCGACGTTGTTGCCCCATGCATTACGTTCGTAGGTGATTACCGAGGCGATATCGACCTCCGACAGTTGCTTGCCGAACGCGGCCATGGCCGTGCCTTGCTTACCGAAGAAGACGATATGCAGGTGGTCCTCTTTTGGCCCGGTGGCAATCTTCGAGCCCTTGAGTGCCGGGAACATTGGCGGCAGGCCCTGGCCTTCAGCCTGGTGACAGGCGGCGCAGGTGGTGTGGTAAATCTTGTCGCCGCGCTCAACCAGCTCTTCGCGGGTCCACTCCTTGCTGGTCAGCTCCTTCATGGCCAACGCTTCCTGCTTGCGCTCGTCCAGCCACTTGGCGAAGTCCTCTTTGGATTTCACCTCGACCACAATCGGCATAAAGCCGTGGTCTTTGCCGCACAGTTCGGCGCACTGGCCACGGTAGATGCCGGGCTTTTCCACCTTGGTCCAGGCTTCGTTAACGAACCCTGGAATAGCATCGCGTTTAACCGCCAAGGCCGGCACCCACCAGGAGTGGATAACGTCGGCGGCGGTAATCAAGAAGCGCACCTTGGTGCCGGCGGGAATCACCAACGGCTGGTCGACCTCCAGCAGGTAATGCTCGTCTTTCGGCGCTTGGTTATGAATTTGCTCTTGGGGGGTGGTCAGGTTGCTGAAGAACTCCACCTCCTGACCGAGGTATTTGTAGTTCCACTTCCACTGGTAGCCGGTGATCTGGATATCCAGTTCCGACTCACTGCTGTCGTAGATATTGATCAGCGTCTTGGTCGCCGGAATGGCCATCACCACCAGAATCACAAAGGGCACGACGGTCCAGAGAATCTCTACCGTGGTGCTTTCATGAAAGTGCGAAGCGACCTGGCCGGTGGAACGCCGGTGCACCAGCATCGACCAGAACATCGCGCCAAACACCACGATGCCGATGACGGCGCAGATCAGGAAGATGGTCATATGCAGGTCGAACACGGCGTTGCTGGTCGCCGTTGCCCCCTGGGTCATATTCACTGTCCAGGCAGCATGCGCAGGACTGAATACCGACCACAGCAGGAGGCCCATCCAGGCATGTGGATGTCGCATCATTGCGGGTTCCCCTTATCGTTCTTGTTATCCCGCCGGCTATGCCTGCGGCGAAGGGAGCGTCTGCTAGAAAACTGACTTAGCTGGCGCACCCATTCCTTGCCGTGGCTCAGTCCGGGTTCATCAGGTCATGTCTTTCGAGTCGGAGTATAGCCAGGGACTTTGCGCCCGCAATGTCATGGCAAAAAAGCCTGTGGCCGGCCAAGGCCTGTGCTAAAGCCCCCGGTTCTTCTGGCCTGCGACAAGGTGTAACGCTGGCGTTATAACGGGACTGTCATAAAAGTTTAGGGATTATGACAATCGCGTCTTAGCATGGGACGGGTGCCAGCTAATGTGTCTGTCTTTCCTACCTGTTTCATTTCTGAGCAGGTCCACCCCTTTACGCCATGTCCTTTGTTCGGGAGCAGTCATGAAAACCGCCGCATTGCGCGAGCTGATTCAGCGCGCACACCAACACGAAGCCCAAAGCGCCCATTTGGCCAATCAGCTCGAAGGAAAAATCGCCGACCTGCACCGCGCCATTCGCCTGCCGGCCAGCGATGAAAAAGGGGCATTAACCCGTTTTGTCGCCGCCTACATCGACCAGGTGCCAGACATTCTCGACGCCGCCAATCAGGTCGCGCGTGAAGCGGGGATTGAAGATCAGATCAAACCGGTGCTGAAAGTCGCCGAAGAATTCTTCCTTCACCCACCGGCGCTGATGGCCGGCCACGAGGGCCTCGACGGGCTGCTCGATGAAGCCTACCTGGCGCACCGCTT
>NZ_JBBNAH010000719.1:0-8455 GCF_037994325.1 Pseudomonas sp. | reverse complement strand
AGTCTGGGGTAGTGGGGTTTAACGCAGACGGAAATGCACAGCGCGTCACTGACTTCCATGATTCGCCGTTTTTGCTCTCCGCTGGTTTTTGCAGAAATGATCGGTTTGACGACATCAGCCCAGAAGTGGTGTGGTTGGGTCGGGCAAAAAAGGGGCAGACTTATTTTTCTTGGGAAATAACGCTTTCCCCTTCAAAACAGAACTCCTCAATCAGGTGCGCCGCTTCATCCGAGCCTAAAAACTTAATGAGTGAGGCAGTGCTTGATTTGAGCTCTCGCCCAATCCCATCGATCTGAGCAATTGCCGTCTTCGTCTGTTCGTACAAGCCGTCCAGATAGGTCTTTGCTGCCCTACAGCCACTGTCCGTTTTCAGGCTGTGCTCGCTCCGGAAGTGATGGACCAGAAAATTTCTCTTATGCAGCAGTTCATCAAGATTCTGATAAAGCTGTTTAGCTTCCTTTGCGTCGACCGGAATCCTAAAGCGTGTGCGAATGACGATGCTGTTGGTGACAGACCGCTTCGGTTCTTCAGCGTCTTCATCGAAGTCAGCGGCCCGTTTTATTAGCTGTCTGATGAGTGAGCCTAGCGTGAGTTTTGCGAGCTTCTCGCGCTGTTGTTCAGGTGTCGGCCCGTCGTTAGAAACTTCAAAATACGGCAGCAGATTTTTAAGCGCCTGCTCATACAACTGCAGGTTAAGAATGCATTTCCCGATCAGCACAAAAACAGCCGTCTGCGCTTGCTCGAGTTCATTGGGGAGGAGGTTGGTCATCCGTTTCCAGCCGCTTGAGTTTGGCTTGGATTCTAGGCATCGACGACAGAAATTTCGAGGAGGGCTGCGGAGTGCGGTGATGTAGTCACCTTTCCCACTTTTCCTACGCCCACAAAAAAGGGCTTAGCTTTCGCTAAACCCTTGTTTTGTTTGGTGGCTACACAGGGACTTGAACCCCGGACCCCAGCATTATGAATGCTATGCTCTAACCAACTGAGCTATGTAGCCAAGTGGCGCGCATTATTCTTGGCTCGGGCTTGGCTGTCAAGCTTAAATTCCTTCCTTTTTTCACGCACGATCAATCGCTTAGCACGTTAGTGGGTGTCGCTGTGGGCGATGCCTCGCGGTTGCATGAGTGGGTTTTGCGTGAGTTGTTCCAGGGCCAGCGGTTTGGCGAAGAAGTAGCCTTGGGCTTGGCCGGCGCCGATTTCTCTGAGCAGCTGCAGGGTGGCTTCGTCTTCTACGCCTTCGGCTACCACCGACAGGCCCAGCGATTCGGCCATACGGACGATGGCGCGCACGATGGCGCGGCTGCGGCTGCTGGTGGTGAGTTCGAAGATAAAGGATTTGTCGATTTTCAGGCCGCTGAATTGGTATTGGTGCACGTAGCTCAGGGATGAGAAGCCTGAGCCGAAGTCGTCGAGCACCACGCTCATGCCTTTGTCGGAGAGTTGTTGCATGGTCAGTTGCGCTTGCGCCGGTTCTGCTACCAGCGCGCCTTCGGTGAGTTCCAGGCAGATGCGTGCCGGGGCGATGTTGTAGCGGTCGAGCAGGGTGAGCACTTCTTCGGCGAATTCGGGGCGGGTGATGCTGTAGCTGGAGCAGTTGACGTGCACGGGCGGCCAGTTGGCGTGTTGCGGTTGGGCGAGAATTTCCGCCACGCAGTTGAGCATGTACAGGTCGAGACGGCCGATCAGGCGCAGGCCTTCCAGGGCGGGTAGGAAATAGCCGGGCGCAAGCACGGTGCCGTCGGGTTGGTGCCAGCGAATCAGGGCTTCCAGCGATACCAATTCGCCGGTGCGCACGTTAACGATGGGCTGGAAGTAGGGCAGCAGTTCGTCGCTGCGTTTTAGCGCGTTGCGCAGTGCGCCTTCGCGTTCCATTTGGTCGGATACTTCGCGGCGCAGTTCTTGGTTGAACACGGCGAAGCTGTCGCGGCCGGCGTTTTTTACCCGGTACATGGCGGTGTCGGCGTCGCGCAGCAGGTCGGCGGGTTCCTGGTGGAACTGCTGGTCGGCGCTGACGATGCCGATGCTGCAGGAGGAGAACAAGGTGTGGCCGTCGATGGCGAAGGGCACATCGAATTCAGTGAGGATGCGTTCGGCAATGCCGATGGCCACTTCCAGCGGCGCGCCGGGGGCCAGTACGGCAAATTCGTCGCCGCCCAGCCGGGCCAGCAGGTCGCTACCGCGCAGGCAGGCCCGCAGGCGCGCGGCGGCTTCGGTGAGGAGCAGGTCGCCGAAGTGGTGACCGAGGCTGTCGTTGATCAGCTTGAAGCGGTCGAGGTCAATAAACATCACCACCAGGCCTTTGCCGTGTTCGCGGAAGTCGCGCCAGGCTAGGTTGAGGCGGTGTTGCAGGTGGCTGCGGTTGGGCAGGCCGGTAAGGGCGTCGTGGGTGTTTTCGTGTTGCAGTTTGGCGTTGGCGTAGTCCAGCTCGCGGGTGCGGCTTTGTACCCGTTCCTCCAGTTGCAAGTTGGCGGCTTGCACGGCTTCGGCGGCGTTGCGGCGTGAGAAGGCGGTGTCGATATGCCGCGACACAAAGGTCAGCAGTTCCTGGTCGCGCAGGGTGTAGCGCACGTTGGGTTCGTAGCTTTGCACCACCAGTACGCCGCGCACGTCGTTGTCGGCGAACAGCGGAATGCCCAGCCAGGATTGCGAGCGTACGGGTTCGTTGCTGCGCTCGATTTCGCCGATGTCCATCAGGCGCGAGGCTTCGTCGTAGTCGATCAAGCAGGGGCGGCGTTGGCGGATGACGTATTCGGTCAAGCCGCGGCGGCCACGGCGCGGTGGTGGCGGGTCGCTGCGTTGTTCGTCAACAAAGTAGGGAAAGCTGACTTCATCGGTCTGCCGCTCGTATTGAGCGATATAGAAGTTAAGGGCAAACAGCAGCTCGCCAACAATGCCATGCAGGCCGCGAAACAGGTCGACCATTTCGCCGGGCTGGCTGGACAGTTCGGTGATCTGGAACAGCGCGCTTTGCAGGTGTTCGGCGCGCTCGCGGTCGGCGATTTCCTGGCGCAGGGTGTGGTTCAGTTCGGACAGCTGCACGGTGCGCCGCGACACGGTTTCTTCCAGGTCGGCGCGGTGCAGGATGCGGTCGAGGGCCATGGCCACGTGGCGGGTGACAACGAGAAACAGCGCGCGGTCTTCGGAGCTGTAGATACGGGACTTTTCATACACCTGCATGGCCAGCATGCCGAACACTTCGTCGGACGCGTTTTTCAGCGGCGCGCCCATCCAGAATTCCGGTTTATGCCCTACGCAGTAAAAGCGCCCTTGCGCCTCGGCAGCCCAAATGCCGGCAGCATCGATCAGCAGCGGTTGGCCGGTGGTGAGCACCATGCCGGTCAGCGACAGGCGCTCGGGGTCTAGATACTCGTAGTTCTCCGACTCCAGTGCTTCGGTGTCGATGATGTCAACGTAGTACGGATAGGTGATCTTCTTGGTGTCGAAGTCGTACAGCGACAGGTAGAAGTTTTCCGCGTCGATCAAGCTGGCCAACTGCTGGTGCACGCCAACCAGAAAGGCGGAGCGGTCGCGGGTGGAGCTGGCCAGATAAGTGATTTCGTAGAGTACGCGCTGAGTCAGCTGGGCGCGGGCCAGGGTGATGGCTTGGGTCTGCAGGGCGAGTTGTTGGGCAAGGTCGGTCAGTGCGGCGTTGTCGGCATCGGAGCTGCTTTGCGGGGCCAGCAGCCAGCCCAGTACGCTTTCACCGCTGCCGGTGGCCCAACGCTTGAGCTGGTGGCTGTGGCAGAAGGCGTCGAGTTGGTCGGGGGCGATGCTAGTGGGCCACTCGGTTTGCGGGTCGCCTTGGCCGCTGAGGTGCAGTTGGTCGTTTACTCGGTACCAGGCCCAGGCGTGCGTCTGCGGCCATTGGCTGGCGCTGACGAGCAGGTTGCTGATAGCGCTGGCGAAAGCCGCTGCGTGCGGCGAACCGTGGGGCAGGGTAGACGAATTCATTGGCGCTCCAAGCCATAAGCTGACTGCGGCCATCTTCGGGCCTAGACGCTAGCCCTGGCAAGCTGCAAGGCATGGGCGGAACAAATGCGATGGCGTAATCGCACACACAACAGAAAGCAAAAAGCCCTGCATAGGCAGGGCTTTTTGCGGAAGCGCTGGGTTAGGTCAGTCGACGTACTCAAACAGCTTCACAATCTTTTGCACACCGGATACGCCCTGCACCAGGTTGGCGGCCAGTTGTGCCTGCTGGCGGCTGACGACGCCAAGCATATAAACGATGCCGTTCTCGGTGATCACCTTGATGTTCGAGCTGGACACGCTGTTGTCGGTCAGCATCTCGGTTTTGATTTTGGTGGTCAGCAGCGCGTCGTTGCTGCGCGCCAGGGCCGAGGAGGGCGCAATCACTTGCAGTTCGTTGTAGACCTTGCGCACACCTTGTACCGAGCGCGCGGCTTGTTCGGCGGCGGCCTTCAAGTCGGCGCGTGGCGTCTGTCCGGCGAGCAGCACGATGCCGTTGTAGCTGGTGACGACAATGTGCGAGCCGTTGGCTAGATCAGGGCTGGCCTGGTTAATTTTCTGCTCGACATTCGAGGGGATGAATTGGTCATCGATCTTGTTGCCGAACGAACGGCTGCCGCACCCGGAAAGCACCAGGGTAATGGCAAGGGCGGCAAGGATTAATGGCGAACGGGTCATTCTTCACTCCCAAACAGTTGGCTATCAATCAGATCGCAGAGGCAATGGATGGCCAGCAAGTGGACTTCCTGAATGCGTGCAGTAACTTTCGATGGAACACGGATTTCCACATCTTCGGGCAGCAGCAGTGAAGCCATGCCGCCGCCGTCGCGACCGGTGAGGGCAACCACCACCATTTCACGGTCGTGGGCGGCCTGAATGGCCTGGATAACGTTGGCCGAATTACCGCTGGTGGAGATCGCCAGCAGCACGTCGCCGGGTTGACCGAGGGCGCGAATTTGTTTGGAGAAGATCTCGTTGTAGCTGTAGTCGTTAGCGATCGAGGTAATGGTCGAGCTGTCGGTGGTCAGCGCAATGGCGGGCAAGCTTGGGCGCTCGCGCTCGAAGCGGTTGAGCAGTTCCGAGGAGAAGTGCTGCGCGTCGCCGGCGGAGCCGCCGTTGCCGCAGGTGAGAATT
The DNA here is from genome assembly GCF_037994325.1 of Pseudomonas sp. Classification (GTDB taxonomy): domain Bacteria; phylum Pseudomonadota; class Gammaproteobacteria; order Pseudomonadales; family Pseudomonadaceae; genus Aquipseudomonas. Next base: position 3,352 of record NZ_JBBNAH010000719.1, on the reverse strand, counting down.
TTGCCTTCATTAAGCAGGGCTTGAACCATCACCAGACTGCCGTGCTCGATGTAGGGAATAAGCACTTCCATGGCTTGCTGTTTGGTTTCGATACTGGCTTGAAACAGCTGGCGGATACGGGATTGCATGTCCATCGGAGATGACCTTCAGTGTGGCTGCTGATCAGGTGGCCCAGGGTGATTCTGGTGCCTGCCTGTTACAGGTAAAAATCGCTCGGTGCCGCAGTCGGTACTGGGCTGTGCCGAAACCGTGTCTGTTCTTGCACTAACTTGCTGCCGCGCAGCGTACTGCCGGCAATCGTTTATGGGCTCAGGCTGATTCAGGTGTCAAAGGCGTTGCGAATCCAGTTCAGGCGGCCCGCTTGCGCGCTGCCGGTATTGATGGCTACGACATCGAAACGGCACGGATGTTTGGCCCAACGCGGCTCCTGCTGCAAAAAGCTGCTGGCCGCGAGAATAAGCTTTTGCTGCTTGCGGCCATCAACACTTTCTACTGCGCCACCCCAGGCGGTATGCCGGCGGGCGCGAACTTCGACGAATACTACTGTATCGCCGTCCAGCATGACCAGATCGAGCTCGCCGCCCTTGCAGCGCCAGTTCTTGCTCAGCAGTTTCAGGCCGTGCTGGCGCAGATGCTCAAAGGCCTCTGCTTCGCCTTCGCGGCCTGCGCTCTGGGTGCTGGCGGCGGTCAATCAGAAGCTGCTGCTTTCAGGTAAGCGTTGCACCGCGCCATCGCGGAACTCAGCCCACGGCAGTTGGCGCTCAATGCGCTGGCTGGCGGTCAGGCTCAAGCGGCCGGACAGGCCTTCTACGCGGCTGTCGGGCAAGGCTTTAAGTTCGCTCAGGCGCGGCGCCAGGCGATAGGCATCGACGCCCATGGCATACAGGCGACCGAGGCTGCCGGCCGCCTGTGGCCATTGGCCGGCGACTTGTTGGCGCAGCGGGTCGTTGGCATCCAGCAGCCATGGCGTTTCGCAGAAGCGGATGCCATCCAGGTCTTGGTACTGCGATGGGTTGCTGCCGCCGGTGAACAGGTGCGAGGTGGCATACACCGGCACGTCACCGGCGTACTGGAAGGCCAGGGTCGGTTTGATTTGTTGTGCTTGCTGCGGCGTAGCGGCGAGGAAAATAAAGTCGATGTCCTGACGACGCGCCGGCTGTGCCGCAACCTGGGTGCCGAGCACGCTTTGCAGGCGCTTGGCGCGGGCTTCGCTTTGGCGCAGTTGGAACAGGTCGGCGATTTGCTGCGCCAGTTCTACCGGTTGGTCGACGTGCTCGGCGGCGATCAGGCTGCCGCCTTTGGCTTGCCAGCTGTCGCGGAACGCTGCCAGTACACGGTCACCCCATTCACCACGTGGCACCAAGGCGACCGCGCGGCGCATGCCGTCGTCCCAAGCGCGACGAGACACTTCACGGGCTTCGTCTTCGGCAGCCAGGCCAAATTGGAACAGCTGCGGCGGGCCTTCGCGGCCAACGTCGCTGTAGTTCAGGGCCAGGGTGGTGATCGGCAGTTGCTCGCGATCACTCAGTTGTTTGACCAGGTTTTTCTCCAGCGGGCCGACTACTAACTGAATGCCAGCGGCTTGGGCCTGGCGGTAGAACTCATCCATTGAGGTCAGGCGCGAGCTGTCGAACACCTCTACGCTCGGCGGGTTCTGACCGGCTTGCTGGGCCTGGAAGTGGGCGGCCATAAAGCCGTCACGCAGGGCGCGCGCCACCGAGGCCAGTTGGCCGTCTTGTGGCAGCAGCAGGGCGATTTTGGTCAGTGGCTGGCTGGCCAGTTCTTTGAGCTTGGTCAGCGGCGCCGGCAATTGTTCGGCGGCAGGGTGTTGGGGGTTCTGCTGGCGCCAGGCGTCGATGGCGGCTTGCTGCTGTTGCAAGGTGCCAGCGGTTTTCACCACGTTGGCCAGTTGCAACCAGCCGGCGAGGTCAGCGTCGCCACCGCCTTGCAGTTGATCGGCTGGCAGCGAAGACACCAGCGTCCAGATATTTTCGTGGTTGCTGCGTGCGGCTTCACCATTGAGCAGCGGCGCAATAAACACGCGCTCGCGGGCGGCAGCTAGGGTTTGGCCATCGGCTTCCAGGGCTTGGGCGCGAACCAGTTGGGTGCGTATTTGTTGCTCTACCGGCAGTTCAGCCAAGCGCTGCATGCCGGGTTGGTCGAGAGCCTGCAGGGCGCTTTTCGGTTTGCCGCGGGCTAAGGCCAGTTCTGCACTCAGGGTGCCGGCGAATACCTGTTGGGCGGGTTTCAGCGATGCAACGGGCACCTGCTCAAGAATTTGTGCGGCGCGGCCCAGATCCTTCTGTTGATACGCCTGGTCGGCGGCGGCCAAACGTAGCGAAGCGGCTTGTTCCGGTTTTGCCGCGTCGGCCTGTTGCAGCAATTGCTCGATACTGGCTTGCGGCGTGCGCGGTAATTCGCCAAGGGTGGAGGACGGCGAGCTTGAGCAGGCGGCCAAGAGAGCGGCAAGGCTGATAGCAAGGAGCGGGCGCAGGCCGGCGGTCAGGCGGATGATCATGTAGACGTTCCTGGTACTTGATCGAAGAGGGCGGATTGTACCCAAGGGGCACGGCAGGCGCGATGTTGATGGCGTGAATCGGGCTACAATGCGCGCTTTCCGTGATTGACGAGGTGTGCGTTGTGACCACTCAGGGTGCTTTGAATTCCACTACCGGCACGCTTTATGTGGTCGCCACACCGATTGGCAATCTCGACGATATCAGCGCCCGCGCCTTGAAAGTGCTGCGCGATGTGGCGCTGATCGCGGCTGAAGACACACGTCATTCCATGCGTCTGATGCAGCATTTCGGTATTCCTACGCCACTCGCGGCTTGCCACGAGCACAACGAACGCGATGAAGGCAGCCGTTTTCTCGCGCGTTTGCAGGCAGGGGATGACGTGGCGTTGATTTCAGATGCGGGCACGCCGCTGATTTCCGATCCGGGCTACCACTTGGTGCGTCAGGTGCGCGCCGCCGGTATAAAAGTAGTGCCGGTGCCAGGGCCTTGCGCGTTGATTGCGGCGCTGTCGGCGGCGGGGCTGCCATCGGACCGGTTTATCTTTGAGGGGTTTCTGCCGGCCAAGGCCGTTGGCCGTCGCGCCCGCCTGGAGGCGGTAAAGGAAGAACCGCGCACGCTGATCTTTTATGAAGCGCCGCACCGCATTCTCGAGTGCTTGGAAGACATGGAAGTGGTGTTCGGCGGCGAGCGTGTGGCGCTGCTGGCCCGTGAGCTAACCAAAACTTTTGAGACCTTAAATGGCCAGCCGTTAGCCGAGCTGCGCGCCTGGGTGGCGGCCGACAGCAATCAGCAGCGCGGCGAGTGCGTGGTGTTGGTCGCGGGCTGGCAGGCGC
>NZ_JBBNAH010000718.1:0-1536 GCF_037994325.1 Pseudomonas sp. | reverse complement strand
GGCGGGGCCCCAGAGTGCCGAAGCGAAGTGCGTTGCTTACAACCAACCACTGGCCTGCATGGCTTTGTAGATGGCAATACCGGCCAAGACAAAAAACGCCGTAGCGGCCAAGCGTCGAATCAGGGTCAGTGGCAGCTTGTCGGCGGCAAAATTACCGGCCAATACCACCGGCACGTTGGCGATCAGCATGCCCAGGGTGGTGCCGATAATCACCAGCCACAGCTCGGGGTATTGCGCCGCCAACATCACCGTGGCGATCTGGGTTTTGTCGCCGATTTCGGCCAGAAAAAATGCAATCAGGGTGGTCAGGAACGGCCCGAATTTGCGTGCGGTGGTGGTTTCGTCGTCGTCGAGTTTGTCCGGCACCAGGGTCCATAACGCGGTAGCGGCAAAGCTCACGGCCAGTACCCAGTGCAGCACCACAGCGGAGAAGAACCCGCTAACCCAGGCGCCCACGGCACCGGCGGCCGCATGGTTGGCCAAAGTGGCGGCAACGATACCGGCGATGATCGGCCAGGGTTTACGGAAACGCGCCGCCAGAATCAGGGCGAGCAGCTGGGTTTTATCGCCAATTTCTGCCAAGGCGACAATACCGGTTGGAACAAGAAGGGAATCAAGCATCAGGCTTCCTCAGGGGCGGGTAGACACGGCTATGACACGAACTACTTCCCGCCCCGGGTAAGGAGTTACGTGTCATAGGTCTTGTCAAACCCCTGGGTCCGTCTAGGCGGACCTTGGGTCGCACGCGCCATGCTCTGAGGAGCAAGTATGTTGACGCGGGCCGGGCGAAGCACCGTGTGGAAAGGATGCTTGCGGGAGACTACTCCCCTAGGACGGGGCGGATTCTGCCCGAGAGAGCTGTAGGGAGCAAGCCAAAATTAATGACGTTTGGCCCGGTAAATGCGAAAGCCCTGGCCCTCACCCAACACCGCGCACGGCCCCAGGTGCTCTTCAATAATCGGCGTGTATTTCAAAAAGCTGTTGGCCACCAAGCGCAGCTCGCCTTTGTGCTCCAGGTGTTTTTTTGCCTGGCGCAGCAGGTGTTCGGTGGCTTGGTAATGGGTGTGCACGCCTTCATGGAAGGGGGGATTGGTAAGGATGCCCATGAGGTTTTTCGGCGCCGCGTCGATGCCATCACCGGTGATGACTTCGGCCTGTAAGTCGTTGGCGGCAAGGGTCAGCCGACTACTGGCTGCGGCAAAGGCATCGACGTCGAGCATCGTCACCTGGCTGTCGGGATAACGGCGTGTTAGCAGCGCCCCGAGCACGCCAGCGCCGCAGCCGAAGTCGAGCAGATGGCCGGTGGGTAACTTGTCCAAATGCTCGAGAAACAAAGCGGTACCGCGATCCAGGCGACCATGGCTAAACACCCCAGGCAGGCTGATGACCGTCAGCGGGCCATCGTCCAGGGCCAGCTCGTAGCGCTGGGCCAAGGCCTGCAAGTCGGGTTTGCTTGGTGCCTGTTCCACCGTCACTTGCCAGAGCTGACAATGCCGTGCGCTGTCGAGTTTGCGCGGCTTGCCGAAGGGTTGCAGT
>NZ_JBBNAH010000717.1:0-2881 GCF_037994325.1 Pseudomonas sp. | reverse complement strand
CGGTATTCCCATGCTCAATTCTGGGTCCCCGCCTGCGCGGGGACGACGGTGTTTTGCCGGTTAGCCACGGCTTAAGCGCAATAACGCGTGGCAATCTCTGGCATACCAATCGGCCAACTCCGGCCAGAGGTTTTCTGCCACGTTGACCAATACGGTGTAGGTGCCCGCCGCGCGGCCGCTGTCGAGGTCGAAGCGGTAGTCGCCGACCATCACCATCTCGCCAGGCGCTACTTGCCATTGCTCGGCCAGGTGCAGCAACCCACCAGGGTGGGGTTTGGGCGGGGCTTCGTCGCGGCCGAGAATATCCTCGGTGGCAAAACAGTCGCCCAGGCCAATCGCCTCTAAGGTCAGCAGCGCCAGCGAGTGAGCGTTACGGGTCAAAATGCCAAGCTGATGACCACGCTCGTGCAGCTCACGCACCAATTCAATCGCCCCCGGCGCCGGCTGGGAATTTACCGCCAGCTGACGTTCGTGCTCCAGCAACCAGGCGTGTTTCGCGGCCGCTACGTCAGTCGGTAACGCGGCGAGGTGGTGGAGAATGTCGTCTTCGGGGGGAATTTCAAGCTCACGACGAATCGCCGCAAAATCATGCACGGCAATGGTCAAGGTGCCGTCCATATCGAACACCCAATGGCGAATCGGGGCGAGGCTCATCAGTACTCTCCAGTGCAGCAAATAGCGCGGGAGTATACGGCGGCACGTAGGCTGTGCTGCGCGCACCGCCCCTAGTAACTCAGCGTCATAATCACGCTGTCTTGATAATTGCCGGCGGGCACATTGTTCTGCGTCGCGTCCACCGCGGCATCAAAGGTGAAGTTCTGCGCCGTTCCCGTGCCCAGGTAAGTCATGGGTTGAGCAACGTTCCAGATCACCGTGGTGTTGGGTTGGTAGAGGTTGTAGTTCATCCGGTTGGCGCCGCTGGCCATGCGCCGCCAAGGCGCTGAGTAGTTGGCGCCGTTGTCAAAGCTGACGCTATAGCCTTCGTTGTTGGTGCAGGTGACATTAACGGTTTGGGTGAACTTGGTGAACTGATTGACCAGCGCCTTGCTGCCAAAGTCGACGTCCAGATTGGCGGTGTTGATCAGGCAGGATTTGGTCACGATCAAGGTCAGCGTGGCGCTGGTCAAGGTGCCGGTGCCCCAGTTGGTGGGGTCGGTACAAAACTGAATGCCCAATACCAGCGAGCAGCTCTGCACCAGCCCGGGCGTGCGATCCCAGTTGCAGGCGCCGAGCAAGCCGCTGTCGCAGATCGCGTAGTACCAGCGAAAACTCACCGTGCCGGTGTATGTGCCAGCCTGCACATTGGGGCCCATGGGAATGGTGAAATACAGCGCGATGCTGTTGCTGCCGCCGCCCAACGACAACACGGTAAGCCCCGTAGCGGTGCCGGTTACGCCGTTTTGGAGCGGTGCGCCGCCCTGGGTCAGGCTGACCGTATAGGGGATCGAGTAGCCGCCATTGGTAAGGTTGAGGCTGGCGGTGTCGAGCATCAGGCGGATGTAGGAGCCCGACAACAGCGACAGCCCGCCAGTACAACTGATACCGGCGGCGCCATAGTTACCCACAGTGGTGGTGGGCAGTGCCAGCGAACTGATGGTGCCCATGCTGACGTTGGTGCCCGAGGTTGTGCAAACGGCATGGGCAGCACTGCTGGCCAGTACCAGCACCGTCAACAGCAGGCGCCGCGCTAGGCGGGCTATCCGCTGCATGCACATTTGTTGCCGCATCTGGCACATGTTGCACTCCTTGCTAAGGCATTAGCGGCAGGTCAACGGACCGACCAGATTCACTTCTTCGTCGCTTTCTTGCAGGGCAAACGCTGCTGCGCATTGCTGGCCATCGGGCCGCGTCACGCGCAGTTGGTTCTGGGAATTCAAGCCTTCGAGATACACCAGACCATCCCAGCCGACAAAGGCGCGTAGCGACGTGTTGTCGACCTTTACTTCACTGCCGCGGGGGATCACTTCGCCACGGCTGTCGATCAGCACAATGCTGGCGGCCACGACCCGGTGCAGATCGAAATTGAGTAACGCGCCGCTGCCCTGATGCACGGCGATTTTGTTTTCCACCTGCGGCACACGCATGTTGGCCGGCAAGCCGAGCGGGTCGATTTCGTATTGGCCGCCGTAGTAGGAAGGCACCGAGGGCACCAGCAGATGGCCATTTTTGTTGGTGTTACCGACCAGCTGATGTTCAAAGTTCACCGGTACATCGCCCACGCCACTGGTGCTGATCAGCACAAAGGCGTCGTCGACGCGGTTGCCGGGGAACACCTCGCCGTCCATGGCAATCAGCGAGCCGGTGGCATCACCCCACTTGGTCAGGCGCCCGTCGTCGCGGTACATACCGCCCTGCACCTGGGCATAGGGCGTACGCCAGGTGACATCGGCCTGCTCATAGGTGCCACTGCCGGTGGCGAAACCAAGGTTGTAGCCCACACCACCGCTGGTGGGCGGCGTGCGCCCGTAGTTGACCCGTTCACGAAACTTGCCTTGGGTATCGCGCTCCACGCTGGCGCTAAAGGTCGAGCGCATATCAAAGGGAATGATCAGCTGCATGACGGCCGAATACCCTTCGCCATCAAGGTCGCGGTTCATCGCCACATACATACTGCTGTTGCCCCACAGGCTGCGCGACCAGGACAGATTGATCAGGCGCGTGCGTTGGCCATCCATGGTTTCGCTGGCGAAGTAGCCGATGCCGACATTGCCGAAATCGCCGGGGTTAAAGGAGAACGTCACCTGGTCGGTGGTTTTCGCCAGGGTCAGTTCATCGCGGCCGTGGTCCAGGGCGCTGAGCATGCTGACGTCGACATAGCCTTTACTGCGCTGCACGTGTTGCGCACCAAAGCCAAACTGGCGCGAGTAATAGCTGTAACCGA
>NZ_JBBNAH010000716.1:0-15942 GCF_037994325.1 Pseudomonas sp. | reverse complement strand
CATAAAAACTATAGGGTGGAAGAGCTCCATTGATGGCGACATTTATCTCTGGATGAGTGGAAAGCCACCGTTTTTCCTCTTCGCTGAACACCGTTTTTGTAAAGTTTTCTGAGTAAAAATTAGATGCCCAGTAGTTTATTATTTTGTCTTTTTGCACGCTTGCTGTGTTATTTATGATTGTGTTTATTAGAGCGGGCAGGTTTTTGTCTTTAGCCCTGAATACAAAACTGTACCCGATTTTTTCCAGGTTTTTTATTGGGTATGCATGAATGTGGGGCAGTTCACCTTGGCCTTTGTAATAGCCGACTGTTATCGGATCGCCAATAAACCAAGATTGCTGTTGATATTCTACAGCATGAAGCGCTTCAAGTACTGAGTAATATCTTACGGGGGAGGCGTATCTAAAGGCAGATACTATTTCGCGCATTGATATGAATCCGCCTGAGAATCCGACTTTCCCTTCTACTTTAATTTTGGGGAACTCAAGTTCCGCGCCTCGTCCAACAATAACCGGCGAGCTCATGACATAGGGTATTGATAGGCTAATAGCGGGATTATAGTCATCTGCAGTCAGTCCTCTGCCTAGTACATCGACTTCACCATTTTCAAGAGCGTGTACGGCTGATGCCAAATCGGGATAAATTACCGCGCGAGCGGTTAGGCCAAGGCTTTCAGCAATAAGGTAAATATAATCTGCGACGATGCCCTTAAGATTTTTTCCTTGGAGTATTTCATATGGTTCAAAATTTTCCGGGCTGATACCTACGACGAGCTCTTTCTTTTTGCTTAACCAGTTAAGCTGTTCTTCGCTGAGCGTAGTCGATGTCTTTGCCATCGTTACTGTTGGCGAGATAGTGATGGTTTCTGCTGCGTGAGTGTGGAGTGTTGCGAAAAATACAAAAGCGAAAATTGATAGCGTCAGTGATCGTGAGCAATATCTTGACGCCAACCGGCCTACGGATGCTACAGCTGTATGGAATGTTTCTATATTCATTGCGCTTATTGGCATGTCATTAACTCGCTGCTAGACGACTGGGCTATTCGGCTAATTCAATTTGCCTTTGCCAGCAGCTTCTTTTCATGCTGTCTGATCCACTTCAGAAAGTTTTGTCCTGATAGTGGAGGCGAAAAGAGATATCCCTGGCCAGTGCCGCAGTTCAAATCACGCAGTAAGCTAAGTTGGTCTTCAGTTTCAATTCCTTCGGCAACCAGTTGGACGCCCCATTCCTAGCTGAGTTTAATCATGCTGGCAACAGCTGCCCTGGTTCTGTTGTTATGTGCCAGGTTTTTGATAAAACTCATGTCGAGCTTTATTTCTGTGCACGGAAGTTCGCAGGTCCTTTGGAGTGATGAGAGGCCTGCACCAAAATCGTCTATGGATACACCGAATCCAAGCATGCGAACTTTAATTAAGTTGGCTAAGCATTCGATAGGGGATTTGAATGTTCCGGTTTCAGTGATCTCAAGGATTATGTTCTCGGCACTTGCATCGTATATATCGAGTATGTGCTCAAGCTTTTTATGGAATTCAGGTTTTGATAGTTGGGTTGCATCAATATTGATTGCAAGCTTAAATTTTTTGCTAAGGCTCTGTGTTTCGATAAAACGTATTGCTTGTTCAAGAATCGACAGGGTCATGGTTTCAAGATTGCCAAAGCGTTTGGCGATATCAATGAATTGAGCTGGCTCTATTATTCCTAATGTTGGGTGGTTCCAACGCATCAAGATTTCAGCTCCAACGATTTCCATCGTTTGAAGTTTTACCTTGGGTTGGAAATACGGGATGAACTGTTTCTTATGTGCGGCACGCGCGATTTCTTTTGCAGCAGGTGTTTCAATAGTTGCCGCTGTTGGGTTGATTTTTCGTTTTGTTAGGGACTTGGATAAAGCGATTTGCAGGTCGTTTTTGGAAAATGGCCTGCGCAGTTCGTCTAAAAACGTATGCCCGCAGAGCTCAACAAATTGGCGAATGGCTGCGCTAATTTCGGATGATGTTTCGTTTATCAAAAGTACCGATTCGATATTTCCGTATTTATTGATTTCGCGAAGAAGTTTAAGCTCTGGGGCGTTGGGTGCAGTTATAGTGCATATTAAAACGTCGAACTGCTGTTCTTGTTTTACTAGTTGGATGAGGTCTTCATAATTGGCCGCGGGGAATATATTGGTATGGCCCAGCGATTTAAGGAGGGTTGCTAGAGCCTGCTGTGCAAGAGGGTGGTCTTCTAAGATGAGGATTTTCGGCCGGGACATTTTTGCAGTTCCTACACAAAGTTAAGTGGAGGAAATATCCCAGTCGCGTCACGTGATTTATGTAGAACCGCTCTTCTTGGTGTGTAGGAAAAATCTTATAAGTCCGGACGCTAGATCAACGTCTTGTTTTTTATGGGCAGGGCTTATGTTGTCAGTGTGCGTTAGTTACGGCAAGGGCGCGCGATTTTGCCAGTCCTCCGTCGTCTAGTTTCTTTCCGAGTTGGCGATGGCTATTTTTTGCTGGGTAATATCACCGCCAAGAGCTGGAGTGTCGTCTACCCTTGAATTCACCCTTTGTTGAGCGTTCCAGCCGTTCCTGACGATTTTTTGCGCGACGTAATGGGTTGTCAGGGTACGCCTAGCGCATTCATTTAAGAGTCTTTGCATTGAAGAGATTTTTGGAGTGGGTACTGATTCATCGTATGCCTGTTCTGATAGGCATCGTTCTGATTTCCTGCGTTGTGGGATTTATTGCCAGTGAATCCTACCGTTCCGTAGTCGAGGGACGTTTTCGAGATGCTGAAAAGGCGTTGGCTCGGGAGAATGCCACAAGCCTTGAAAGCGTGACGCTCAATGGCAAAGGCATGGGGGCTTTGCTGCTGGCTGGCTCGTTGAACTCGTCGGTTAAGACCGCTTCGTTGGAAACAGATGTCGAGCATGCCCGGCAGTTCAATATTGCTCGCCCGGCATTGCAGATAATTGCCAAGCGGGTTGGCGCAAATTTGGTGTTCGTGGTTGACGAACAAGGCACCATAAAAAGTGATTGGAATAACGAAAACCTGTCACCTATCGGCCTGGATGTCAGTTATCGCCCGTACTTCCGCCAAGCGATGAAGCGCGAGCCTAGCGTCTATGGCGGAATTAGTTCCGTGACTGGGCGATTGGTTTTTTATGTAGCGGCACCGGTTTATCTCGAAGCCACTGGCGATGAAGTTACAGGCGCGGTGGTAGGGCGTTTCGAGGCGCAGGAGCTGGGTAACTTTGTTACTGGCGATGGCGGGCGCGTGGGGTTTCTTATCTCACCGCAGGGGGTGGTTCTGACTTCCGGCCGCCGCGAATGGAGCCTGCATACGGTTGGGCGTAAAACCCTGCAGGAAATTAAAACCATCGCAGACAGCAAACAGTTCGGTGATTATTTCTCGGATCCGCGGCAGGTTAAATCGCTGCCTTTTGACCTCAATGACGATACGGTTCAGGTCGACCATCAACGCTACGCGGTGTCTTCGGCACCTGTTGATTGGAATGATCCTGGCGGCAAGTGGCGGTTGGTGACCATCAGTGCCTTGGCGCCGGTGTACAGCGCTCAGGAGGGCACCCTGTTCGCGATTGTTACGGCGCTCGCATGCGGATTGTTGCTGTGGTTTGCGGTTCGACGAATGACCGATATGCGCCGACGGCGCAGTGATGCCGACGAAATTATTCGTCAGCACCAGCGCTTGCAGCTTGTGCTGGACCACGCGCCGGTTGCGGTGTGCATCATCGCGGATGATCTGCAGCCCGGCTCTCAAGGTACGGTGCGGTTCGTCAATCCGCTGTTCACTAACACGTTTGACGTGCGCTTGGATAAACCAATGCCGCGTTTGTATGTGCGCCCGGGTGAGCGCCAACGACTCCGTGAACAATTAGCTCGAGAGGGTGTGGTTGAGCAGCACGAAACCCAGGTTTACGACAACACCCATCAAGTTCGCGATGTGCTGGTCAATTTTCTGCGTATCGATTTTCTCGGCGAGACCGGCACGCTTGCTTGGCTGATTGACATCACCGCGCGAAAAGTTGCTGAGCGGGAAGTGTTGAAGGCGATGACCGCTGCCGAGGCGGCCAGCAATATAAAAAGCGAGTTTCTCGCCAATATGAGCCATGAGATTCGCACACCCATGAACGCCATCATGGGCATGTCGTCGCTGGCCTTGCAGGGCGATCTAAACCCGTCGCAGAGAAATTACATTGAGAAGGTGCATCAGGCGGCCAATTCGTTGTTAGACGTGATCAACGACATCCTCGACTTCAGCAAGCTGGAGTCGGCGAAAATGGATATCGAGCATGCCGAGTTTTTCCTCGAAGATGTTTTCGAGGATTTGTCCAACGCCATTAGCCTACGTGCCGGTCAGAAAAAACTCGAACTGCTATTCCATATCCATCCCGGTATTCCAGAAGGGTTGATCGGTGATCGGCTTCGACTCGCTCAGGTGCTGATTAATCTGGGCAACAACGCGGTTAAGTTTACGGAGAGCGGCGAAGTGGTGGTTGGCGTTGAGGCCACCGGCCGCATCGATAACAGCGTCACCCTGCATTTCTGGGTTCGGGACACCGGCATCGGCTTGACTGATGAGCACAAGGCCAAGCTCTTTAACAGTTTTACCCAGGCCGACTCTTCGACCACTCGGCGTTACGGTGGCAGCGGTCTTGGCTTGGTGATTTCCCGGCAACTGGTCGAGCTGATGGGTGGGCAAGTGTGGGTCGAGTCGGAATTTGGTGTGGGTTCCACCTTTCACTTCGACGTCAGAGTCGACTGTCTGAATTCTCCGAGCTCGCTCTCTGCGGCAGCCTCGGTCAGTGAGTTGCAGGGGATGCGAGCGTTGGTGGTGGATGACAATGCCAGCGCGCGGGAAATTCTGGTGTCGATGGGCACGGCTATCGGTCTCCAGGTTGATCAGGTCGCCAATGGTTTGGACGCGCTGGTTGCGATTGATGAACTCGAGCGTGTAGGCGGGCGCTATGGCCTGATATTGATGGACTGGCAGATGCCAATCATGGACGGCGTGGATTGCGTGGAGCTGATTCGCCAGCGTGAAAAGCATCGCCAGGCCCGCGTCATTATGGTCACCGCTGCGGGCGTGGAAGAAGCGCAGCGCTCGGCTTTGCATAAGGCTGTGGCGTTCGATGCGGTGTTATCGAAACCAGCCACCGCGGCCAAGCTATTGGCGACTGTTTGCAAGGTGCTGGGAGCGGCCCATACCACCTTGCAACGTGAGTCGCATCAGTACGAATTGCCCGCAGACTTGCAGCAGCGTCTCGCCGGAAATCGAGTGTTGTTGGTTGAAGACAATGAAATGAATCAGGAGCTGGCCGTTGCGCTGTTGAAGCAGGCGCAGCTCGCTGTGGTCGTGGCCGGCAATGGCCAGGTTGCTCTGGATATTCTCAGCCACGACCAAGCCTTCGGCTGCATCCTCATGGATTGTCAGATGCCGGTGATGGATGGTTACACGGCAACCCAGCACATTCGTATAGACCCTTTGACGCAGACCATTCCGGTTATTGCCATGACCGCCAGCGCGATGAAGGGCGACAAGGAAAAAGCCCTGGCCGCCGGCATGGACGACTACATAACCAAACCGCTAAACGTTGCCAGCATGTTCGCCATTATTGGCAAGTGGATTAAGCCTGCCGTTGCAGGAGAGCCGGAAGTGCTTGTGCCTGTTGTTAGCCAGCCGACGGTAGGTTTGGCTTCACTGGAAGGCATTGATGTGTCCGCTGGCCTGGCTATTTGCATGAACAACCAAGTGCTTTACAGCAAAATGCTTGGGATGTTTCGTACCCAGGTTGAGGGTTTCGCGGCGCAGTTTGAGGCAACTGTGGAGGAGGGCGATACGGTGGCAATGATCCGCCTGGCGCATACGCTCAAAGGTACCGCCGCCAATATTGGTGCCCATGGCCGAGGGGCTGCAGTTGGCTTGTCAGCAAGGCTTGGCGGCGTCCGCCATTAGTGCGAGCTTGGCCCGGTTGGTGGAAGAGTTGGCGCCGGTTATCAGGAGTTTGCGCGGTCTCGAGGCGTAGGGTCTGACAGATTGCACGGAAGCGTCGGCTTATGCGGTGTGGCGCGATGGGCGAAGCTGGTTGCACTGTCACTGCCAGTGAGCAAATCCAATGAACCCCAAACACATGCGCATTCTTGTTGCCGACGCTAGCCAAACCCAGCGCTTGAGCGTAGAGAAGTTTCTCAATCAGGTTGGGTGTTTTGGCGTGGCGGTGGTAGGTACAGCAGGGGAATTAACCAACCTGATCGACTACCCCGGTCGGCCTTTTGATTTGATTCTGGTTAGTTGTCATTTACTCGATCAACTCAGTTTGGATGCGATGCAAGCGCTGCAAAACCGCAGCAATGTCGTGTTGTACCGCAATGGTTTTTTCTCTGGACGCATTGCCGACCCGATGGCGCATATTTCGGAAGGTCTATGTGGCCTGCCGACGGAGCGACCGACGTTGCATTAGCGGTCGCTGCCGCCTTAAGAGCTTCCCCGTTATCTACTGTCCGACGGTTCCTTGATTCGATAGCTGGCGACGTAAAGTGCAGGCAGAAACAGCAGTGTCAGCAAGGTGGCGCTGACAATGCCGCCTATCATGGCAAACGCCATTGGGCCCCAAAATACTTCGCGGGCGATGGGGATCATACCCAGGCTGGCGGCTGCTGCCGTTAGTAGAATGGGGCGGGTGCGATGGTGCGTGGCTTCTATGACTGCATCCCACGGTTCGGCGCCGCCTTCGCGAAACTCATCAATCTGCGTCACCAGAATCACCGAGTTGCGGATGATGATGCCGATCAGCGCCAACACCCCAAGAATCGCTACAAAGCCCAGGGGCGTGCCGGTGCTAAGCAATGCCGCCACTACACCAATCAAACCAAGCGGCGCCACACTGGCTACTAAAAACAGCTTGCGCACGCTTTGCAGCTGAATCATCAGAAAGGTCGCCATCAAAAACAGCATCAGCGGCAGCACGCGGCCAATTGGTCCCTGGGCCTTGCCACTTTCTTCCACCGTGCCGCCGGGTTTGATGCTGTAGGACTTCGGCAGCTTGCTGGCGAATTCATCAATCTTCGGTTTTAGCTCGGCCATCAAGTCGGTGGGTTGTTTGTCGCCATGCACGCTGGCCTTGAGGGTGATGGTGGGTTTACGGTCTCGGCGCCATACCAGCGGTTGTTCCAGCTCATAGCTGATGGTGGCAAAGGCGCGCAGTGGAATGGAGGCGCCGCGCGGTGTGGTGATTTGCAAGTTCTCCAGGGTTTCCGGCGAGCCGCGTTCGCTTTCCTGCGAACGGCCTACCACGTTGATCAGGTAAATGCTGTCGCGCACTTGGGTGACATTGGCGCCGGTGACCACGCTGTTCATCAGCTGTGCCACGTCTTGCGACGACAGGCCCAGCTGCCGTGCCTTGTCTTGAGCTACGTCGATTTTCAGCACCCGGCCTGGTTCGTTCCAGTCGTAAATCATGTCGCCGATGCTGGCGTTACCGTCCAATAGACCAGCTACTTGCAGGGCGTACTCGCGCACCTTGTCGATATCCGGTCCGCTGATGCGATATTGAATGGGCCGCCCCACCGGCGGGCCCATTTCCAGCGGCTGCACCAGGCTGCTAATGCCCACGAAGTCTTCGCGCAGGCGGCGTTTAAGCCTGGCCGCCAGCTGTTGCCGCGAGTCCAGGTCGTTGGCGACGATCACTAACTGGGCATAGAAGGGGTTTTGCAGTTGCTGATCCAACGGCAGATAGAAACGCGCCGCGCCTTCACCGATATAGGTGCTCCAGCGCTGGATGTCTTTGTCGTCTTTAAGGGTGGCTTCCAGGCGGTCCACGACCTGACGGGTCTCTTCCAGGCTGCTGTTCTGCGGCAGGTTCAGGTCGACTAGCAATTCCGGGCGGTCAGAGGAGGGGAAGAACTGCTGTTGCACGAACTGCATCAGCACAATGGAGGTGGCAAACAGCGCCACCGTCAAGCCAATGCTTAGCCAGCGGTGCCGCATGGTCCATTTCAGACCACGGTCCATGCCACGGGTAAGGCGGCCGGGTTTTTTGTCTTTCTTATGACTCAGCGATTTCGGTAAGACGTGTACGGCGATCACCGGCGCAAACAACACCGCTACCAGCCAAGAGACCAACAACGCCACCGCAATCACGGCAAACAGGGTAAAGGTGTATTCACCAGCGGAGCTGGCGTTCAGGCCGATGGGCACAAAGCCGGCGACGGTCACTAGCGTGCCGGTAAGCATCGGGAAGGCCGTCGAGGTGTAGGCGAAAGTGGCTGCTTCGGCGCGGCTGTCGCCGGCTTCCAGGCGGGTGACCATCATTTCCACGGTGATCATCGCGTCATCCACCAGCAAGCCCAGGGCAATGATCAGTGCGCCGAGGGAAATCCGCTGCATGGTGATGCCGCTGTATTCCATAAACACAAACACCATGGCCAATACCAATGGGATGGAGCAAGCGACTACCAGACCTGCACGCACGCCCAAGCTGACAAAGCTGACGATCAGCACGATCACCACCGCCTCAAACAGCGCGCTGGTAAAGCCGCCGACGGCTTTGTCCACCACCTCGGCCTGGTTGGAGACTTGATGCACGCCAACGCCCACCGGTAACTCGGCGGTAATTTCGTCCATACGTTGTTGCAGCTGCTCACCAAAGGTTTGGATATTGCCGCCGTCCTTCATGGCCACCGCCAAGCCAATCGCAGGCTGGCCGTTGAAGCGAAACAGCGATTCAGGTGGGTCTTGGTAGCGGTGCTCGATGGTGGCCAGGTCTGCCAGGCGATAGAACTGCTCATTCACCCGCAGGTTCACCGCCTGCAAGTCTTCTTGGGAGCGGAACTCCCCCGAGGTGCGCACGGAAATACGTTCCGGCCCGGCTTCAATCACCCCCGACGGTGTCACGCTGTTCTGCGTTTGCAGGCTTTGCATCACCTGCGTCTGGTCGAGGCCCAACGCCGCCAGTTTGCGCGTGGAGAAGTTCAGGTACAGCACTTCGTTTTGCTCGCCGAGCAACTGCACCTTGCCCAGGTTGTCGACGCTGCGAATATCCAGGCGCACCTGCTCGACGTAATCACGCAATTGCCGGTAGTCCAGGCCGTCGCCGGTAAAGGCGTAGATGCTGCCGAAGACATCGCCAAACTCATCGTTAAAGAACGGGCCCTGCATGCCTTGGGGAAATTCGCCCTGGATATCGGTGATCTTCTTACGCACCTGGTACCAGATATCCGGGATCTCTTTGCCATCAGTCGTATCTTTGAGAAAGACAAATACGGTCGACTCGCCGGGCCGCGTGTAGCTTTTTACGTAATCCAGCGAATCCAATTCCTCGAGTTTCTTTTCAATGCGGTCAGTCACCTGCAACAGGGTGTCGTTCACCGTGGCGCCCGGCCAACGGGTTTGGATAACCATGGTTTTAATGGTGAACGAAGGGTCTTCTTCGCGGCCCAGTTCAAAGTAGGAAAAGATCCCCATCACCAGGGATACCGCCATCAAATACCAGACCAATGACTGATGACGCAGGGCCCAGTCCGACAGATTGAAGCCGCGTTTTTCCTGGCTCATCTCCTGATTCATTGCGCTGCTTCTCCATCAAGCTTGACCACTTGCCCTGGCTCCAGGCTGTTCACTCCAGCGCGTACCACCCAGTCGCCGTCGCGCAGGCCTTCGCCGATGATCACTTGCTCGCCTTTTCGCTCAAGTATGTGCACCGATTGTTGGTTGACCGCCAGGCTGTTGGGATCAATCACCCAGACCTTACCGCTGTCCGTGCCGTCTGCTCCGGCGATCAATGCGCTGGCGGGCAAGGTGCTGTGTGCCGGGACGACACTGGTTAACTCGACGTTGATGGTTGTGCCCAAGCGCAGCTCGTCGGGGCTTTGTTCCAGCGTCAGGCGCACACGGCGCGAGCGCGTGGTGGCATCAGCCTGCGGCGCCATCTCGCGGATATGGGCGTCGGCCTGAACATCGCCCTGCAACTGTGAGGTGACTTTAAAGCGCGCATCGGCGGGCAACGACGGCACTTGTTCATCGGGCAAATCAAACACCGCCTCGCGCACATCCGGGCGAGCAAGGGTCAACACTTCCTGGCCGGCGGCCACCACTTGGCCGATCTCGGCGTTCCAGTGGGTCACCACACCGTCAAAGTCGCTGAGCAGGCGGGTGTATTCAACTTGGTCTTTGGCGTGCTGCACGTCGGCGGCGGCCTGATCGAGGGTGGCGCGAGTGGTTTTCAGCCGAGTTTGCGCGTCGTCGAGATTGGCCTTGGCGCCCACGCCACGGTCGAACAGCTCGGTCTGCCGCCGGGCGTCGGCCTGGGCTTGCAGCCACTGCGCGTTGGCGCCGGCCATTTGTCCTTCGCTGGCGCGCAGCTGGTTTTCCTGGTCGCTGGGGTCAAGGGTGGCGAGCAGGGTGCCCTTGGCAACTTTGTCGCCCACGTTCACTGTGCGCGAGGCAATGCGGCCGTTGGTGCGAAAACCTACGGTGGTCTCAAAACGGGCTTCGATGCTGCCGGCAAACTTGCCGACCATGGCCTGTTGCTCGATCTTGACCACGCTGTAGAGCACGGGGCGAGGCTCAGGTTTTGGCGCTTCCTGTTTTGAGCAGCCGGCGATTGCCAGCGCCAACACGGCGGCACAAACCGGCAGTAGGGCGCAGCGCTTCATGGCTTCGCTCCCTGTGGAGGCGGCGCAGAGATTTTTGCTTTCTCAGGTTCCGCGGCTTTGTCTGGCGTGGCGATTTCCACCACCTGGCCTGGGTGCAGCAGCTGACCGCCAGCAACCACCACGTGCTGGCCTGCTTGCAAGCCTTGGCCGACCATTACGGTGCCGCTGCCATAGGCGACGTCAGACACTGGTTGCAGGCTAACGGTGTTGTTCTCATCCACCAGCCACACCGCCGCCTGCTGTTGGCTTTTAAAAAGCGCTGACCATGGCAGCACCACACGCTGGGTGGTTTTTGGGTGCACGGTGGCGGTGACCACGGCGCCTAGGTTCATTTCTTCGGGCACGTCGTCCAGGGCTACTTTGACTTTGACCGTGCCGCTTTGCGCATCGATGGTCGGGGTGATTTCCCGCACCTTGCCGTGGGCAGTGATGGTGGGGCGATCCAGCAGGCTGACCGTAATCGGCTGTTCGGCGAGCTGCTGATCAAACAACGATTCATACACGTCAAATACCGCATCGCGCTCACCGGCACGGGCCAGGGTGAAGATCGGCACCGTGGCTTGCACCACTTGCCCGGTTTCCGCCTGACGCTGAGTAATCACGCCATCGGCCGAGGCCTTGAGTTCGGTGTAGGAGAGCATGTCGCGGGCATTGGCTAACTGCGCTTGGGCGGCGGCGTAGGTGCTTTGGCTGGAGCGCAGCTGTGCCTGAGCCTGGTCGAATTCGCTCTTGCTGGTATAACCCTTGGGCAGCAGTAATTTCTGCCGTTTAAAGCCAACTTCCGCCAGGCGCAACTGCGCCTCTTGGGCCTGCAATGCCGCGCGGGCGTTGTCGACATTGCTTTGCTGTTCTTGTGGGTCGAGGCGTGCCAGCACTTGCTCGGCGGTAACCCGGTCGCCGACATCGACTAAGCGCTCGACGATTTTGCCGCCGATGCGAAACGACTGCTGCGCTTCAACGCGTGCCTGAATATCGCCGGTAAGTTGCGCCTGATTACTGAAGTCGCCGGGTTTTACGCTCTGCACCAGCACGCGTACATGGGGTGGCGCTTTTTCCTGATGGTCGCAGCCGGCCATCAGGAGCGCGGCGGCCAAGGCGAGTGAGGTGGCTGACAAGCGTGTGCGTTGCGGCGATCGTTGCTCAGGCCGAGCCTGCTCCTGCATGTAGATCTCCCATTCCCTTAGTGACGGTGGCTTACGCCTTGGGACTGAGAGAAAGCCAAACGGCTGAAAGTTCAAGTTTCAGCACCTGCACACGGCAAACCTAAGGTTGGTTACAAATGCCCCTGAACGCATCCAGCCCGGGCTTAGTCAGCTGCTAGAGAGAACAAAAAAACACAAGAGGACAGGCATATGACCCATTGGGTGATCAGCTACAACGTGGACATGAACACCTCGACCCTGGAAGTCGAACAGGCCCAGCAACCTAGCATTGAAGAGGCGGTGGACTACGTATTGGCATGGGCCGAGCAGAACCTGGAAAAGGGTGAGTTCGGTGACCCCCAAGAGCCGGCCAATGAGCCGCCGATGAAACTGCTCAAGCACTACGGCATCACCATCACCGGCATTATCGGTAAGTAGGGCGGTAACGGACGGCTTTAGCTGCAAGCGCTGTGCTGACGGATTAACGCCAGCGCTTCCTCAACTTCAAGGGGGGTACGCAAGCGTTCGGACAGCAATGCACACACCGTTTCCTCTTGGCAGGCCACCACACCCTCCACCAGCCCGTCCGAGCAGAGCAAGGCGACAAAATGCAGATTGATCAGGTCGCCCTCGATCAACGTCTGCTGCCAGTCACTGGCATGCCCCAGGTAGTCGAAGCGTTTGCCAAAGTGCTGGGTCCAGAAAAACGGTACGCCGTCATAGGCGACTTCATTGCCCAACATATTCATCGCCGCCACCCGTGCGTGTTGCTGGGCAACGCGCCAATGCTCGATACGCAGCTGCTCATCGGCCAGGGGAAAGCGTGCAATATCGCCAGCGGCCCATAATCCCGGTGCGGCGCGCATATGCTGGTCGACCACCAAGGCGCCGTCATCGCACAGGTGCAGGCCCTGCACCAGGTCGGTGGCGGGGCTGACACCGACGCCGAGCAGCACCAGGTCGGCGGCAATTCGTTCGCCACAGGCCAAGCGCACGGCCTGCACCTGCTGGTCATCAACAGCCTTTCCGCTTTCGAAACTGACCGCTTCCTCACCCACGCGAAATACCACGCCGTTGCTCTCATGCAGCAGGCGCACAGCGCGGCCAATCGCCAAGCCAAATTGCTTGGCGAAAGGCACTTCATGACGGGCTATAACGGTCACGCTCAGGCCGCGTTTGCGCAGGGCGCTGGCAGCTTCAAGGCCGATAAAACTGTCGCCGATGACCACTGCGCGGTCGCCAGGCATGGTTGCCTGCAGGATCGACGAGGCATGGGCGCGCGACCGCAGCACGTGTACGTTGTTTAACTGGGCACCGGGGAGATCGAGGGTTTTTGGCTCGGCGCCGGTGGCTAGCAACGCGGCGTCATAGTGATACAGACGGCCATCGCTGAGCTCGATTTCGCGGCGGCTGGCGTCCATACGATCGACATGACCATGCACGCGCTCGATCTGTTGCTGGCGGTAGAAATCGTCGTCTTTTAAATCGGGGATCTGCGCTGGGGCCATTTCCCCGGCAATGACAAATTTGCTGAGTACGGTACGGTCATAGCCAGGCGCCGCGTCGCGGTCGATCAGCACCAGGCGGCCGGTAAAGCCATGCTCGCGCAATGCCGAGGCCGCAGCGGTGCCGGCAGCGCCGGCACCGACAATGGCAAACAGACGCGTATCGGCATCTGCCTCGGCAGGGGCGTGCGCTGGCAGCGGCTGGTCGTCAACATACACCTGGCCATCCCGCACGGTTACGGCAAAGCGCTGCAAATCTTCCAACGCCGGCGGTTCACACACTTGGCCGTCGCCTAGGCGAAAGGTCGCTTTATGCCAGGGGCAAATCAGCCGGTCATTACACACCGCCCCGTCTGCCAGCGGCGCGCCAGCATGGGGGCAGGTGCCTTGATAGGCGTACACCGCATCGCCTACGCGTAGCAACACCAGCTTTTGCTCGCCCAGGCTGGCGGCGGTTATCCGGCCTTGGTGTAAGTCCGCCAGGCAGGCGACGTAGTGCAGTGGCATGGCGTTTACTCCAAGCGAATCAGCGCGCGCCTCAGGGTTTTTCATAGGGCGGGTATTGGTCGCTGGGCGCGCGTTTTTCATCCCGCGGGTTTGGCGCGTCGTCGGGGATTTTCGGCGGATGGGGTGGATCGGTTTGCGGGTCGGTAACGTTTGGTGAGTCCGGGTCAAAGCCCAGGTCGGGGTCGACCGGGTTCGCGCCTGGCACCGACGCATTGCCCGGCACACCCTCAAGCCATGGGTCGGGGATCAAGGGGGCGTTGTGGTTATTCATAGCAACCTCCATGGCCTTTAGTCGGTGTGTTTGGCTTTCAGTTGTTTGGCCATTTCCAGGTGATGCTCAAGGGTTGGCAGGGTTTTCTGCGCAAAGGCTTTGAGCTCGGGTTTGTCTGAGGACTCGGCTTCCTTCTTGAATAGCTCCACAGTTTTTTCGTGGGCGACCACTTGGTTATTGGCGTAGGCCTTATCAAAGGATTCTTCGCGCATTTCCAGCAGAAGCTTTTTCGCTTTAGCCACCAGGGAGGCTTCGTCCGGCACCTCGATATCCAGCTTTTTCGCCACGCTGATCAGCTCGGCGTTGGCCTTGGTGTGCTGCTCCTGCATGGTTGTGGCGTATTCGCGTACATCGGTGCTGGTGCTTTTTTCCAACGCCAGCTTGGCGCTTTCAACCTCGGTGATGCCGCCTTGTGCCGCGTCATCGACAAAGGAATTGGAACTGGCTGCCACGGCGCTGGCCAGTGCGCTGAGGCTGAGTACGCAGGCAAGGCCGAGCTGTTTGAGCGGGGTAGTGTTCATTGTTGTTCTCCACTGGAAAGCGATCTAAGTGTCGCTAAGCAGTGGACGGGGGTGGCGGCTGGAAGGTTTCGACTATTTGCCCAGTGGTAGCGTGGGCTTAAGCGTGGGCTTAGTAGGTAAAGCGCCTGGCTGGCGTTTTATGGCCGGCGCAGGGCCGCACCGCTGGAGGTTGGCGACTTTTGCCGCCGGCAAAGTTATTAAAATTAAGGTGAAGTTGTTTTTTTGACGGTTGTTTACTTGACACTTAATTAGCTAATTAAAATGTTTCCAAAGTTGTTGGATGGCGATAGGCCATTAATGCTAGTCTCCGCGCGCCACCACGACAGGGCATAGAAAAAGCCCTGCAGCACCTTAAACCAGGGGATTTTATGCGTAGTGTTAAAAGACTGTTGTCTTACAGCCTTCTGGGCAGTATTTGTCTTGCCAACTTGAATATGGCTTATGCCGTGCCGGTAACTCCAATAGAGCGACCTACAGTCGTTGTCAATTATGGTGGCAGCACGTATTCGATCTCCTCGGTATTAACCGGCTTTGGCGACGCCTCAGCATTTCTACAGGCGCAACCTTGGTGGGGCAATTCAAATTTATCCGTTGCGCTGGCGACCTTGGTCGGGACTTCAGCAGGCGGTTATACAAGTGGTAACACTGGCTACGTGGGCATTCTTTATGCCTATGCCGTACACGGGACCGCAGTGGATTTGGCTTACTTTAATGGCAGTACTGTCAATGCTTGCGCCAGCTGCACGGATCAGTCTTCTGTCTGGTATTACGCCTATATCAACCAACTCATTACCCTGGATTCGATCGCCGAAAGTTTGCAATCAACTTCCGCTGGCGTTAACTCCATTAATAACAACCTCAACTTGATGATTAACGGCGCCCATAGTCGGCCGCTGGATCGTTTGGTTATGCCAGGGCAAAAAACCTTTTGGGTTGCTGGCGATTGGGGCCGTGATGATCACGGCAATCGTGAAGGCTCTACTGGCATGGCCGAAGTCGGCGTGGGTCATAACTTGGGCTTTGCCCAGTTCAACGTGTCGCTGGGGCAAACCTGGGCGCGGCAAAACCTGGTTAACGATGGCGAGGTAAAGGCTGACGGCCAATACCTGATGCTGGAAAGCATTATGCCGCTGACCGCCGTGCAAGGTTTGTACGCCACCGTCGGCGCCTTTGGCCATTGGGGCGAGGCGGATATCCGTCGCGGCTATATCAATCTCAGCGAGTTGGATTCCTCCAAAGCCAGCCCGGACACCCAGACCTGGGGCCTGCGCGCACGCTTGGATTGGCAAAATGCGTTGACCGTGCAGCAGACGGGCGTTAGCCCCTATGTCGACCTGAGCTACAG
>NZ_JBBNAH010000715.1:0-20013 GCF_037994325.1 Pseudomonas sp. | reverse complement strand
ACGTCGTTCACCGCCACCACCACGCAACCCGAACACCCCCTGGCCGAGGCGCAAGACGCCTGGAGCAAAGGACTGCTGATCGCCAACAACAAACCCCTGGGCGAATTGCTCGGCGAACTGGACCGCTATCGCCACGGCTGGCTGCGCTGTGATCCTGATGTAGCGGCGCTGCGTATCAGCGGCACCTTTAACCTCGACAACCCCGCACAAGTCCTGCGCGCCGTGGCCAGCGCCTTGCCGGTAAGGGTCGAAGAACGCACGCGTTATTGGGTCACCGTCCGCGCGCTGTAAAACTATTTTCAGCGCCGATGATATTTTTTCCCCGCCTCGCTCGACTTATGGAGAACGGCCTGCGGAACAAAGGCCGATCTTCTGCCAAATAGAACGAGAACGCGCTATGAAGTCCGCATTTACTCCCACCCGCTTGAGCACCGGCATTCGCCGCACGCTGATCTGCTCCGCCCTGCTGCTGGCCCCCATGGCCGCCCAGGCGGATACCAGCGCCGCCCGCCAATACCACCTACAGCAGGACGAGCTCGGCCAGGTGCTGACCCGCTTCGCCGCCGAAGCAGGTGTGGTGCTGTCGTTCGACCCCGCGCTGACCCAAGGGAAAACCAGCCAGGGTTTGAACGGGCCATTCACCGTTGACCAAGGCCTGCACCAACTCCTGATCGGCAGCGGCCTGAACGTTCAGCGCGAAGAAGACGGGCGCTACACGTTGGTGCCTGCGCCGCAACAAAACGGCAGCGTGCAGTTAAGCGAAACCAGCATTGTCAGCAACCAGCTCGGCACGGTTACCGAGGGCACTGGCTCGTATACGCCGGGCACTATCGCCACCGCCACGCGGTTGGTGCTGACGCCGCGGGAGACGCCGCAGTCGATCACCGTGATCACCCGTCAGCACATTGATGATTTCGGCCTGAACACCATCGACGATGTCATGCGCCACACGCCGGGCATCACCGTGTCCGCCTACGACAGTGATCGCACCAACTACTACTCCCGCGGCTTCGCGATCAACAACTTCCAATATGACGGCATTCCCTCGACGGCACGCAATGTGGGTTACGCCGCCGGCAACACCCTCAGCGATATTGCGATCTACGACCGGGTAGAAGTACTCAAAGGCGCAACCGGACTACTCACGGGTGCAGGTTCCATCGGCGCCACCATCAACATGGTGCGCAAGAAGCCAACCAACGACCTGCAAGGGCATGTCGAACTGGGCGCTGGCAGCTGGGACAACTATCGATCAGAGGTGGACGTGAGCGGCCCGCTGACCGAAACCGGCAATGTGCGGGGCCGCGCGGTTGCCGCCTACCAGGACCGGCACTCGTTCATGGACCGCTATCAGCGCAAAACCAGCGTGTACTACGGCATCCTGGAATTCGACCTGGCCGACGACACCTTGCTCACAATCGGCGCCGACTATCAGGACACCGATCCCACGGCCTCAAGCTGGTCCGGCACCTTCCCGCTGTTCGATAGCGCAGGCAACCGCAACGACGTTTCTCGCTCCTTCAACAACGGCGCCGACTGGAGCAGTTGGGAGCAGTACACACGGACGGTCTTCGCCAACATCGAGCACACCTTTGCCAACGATTGGGTCGCCAAGTTGCAGCTGGATCACAAGATCAACGGCTATCACGCTCCACTGGGGTCCATTCAAGGCTCCTACCCCAATGCCGATGGCAGCGCAGGTATTTACCCGGCCAAGTACGTCGGCAAAACCACCAGCGACTCGGCCGAGCTGTACGCCAGCGGGCCGTTCCAGTTGTTCGGGCGTGAGCATGAACTGGTAGTTGGGGCCTCCGGCTCGGTGTCCAAGTGGCGCGGCGATAGCTACTGGAGCCCCATTGCCTACGACAGCAGCGTGCCGAGCTTTGAAAACTGGAGCGGCAATATCGCCGAGCCAAACTGGGGCAGTACGTCACAGGTAATCCGCGACACCACCCGGCAACTGGGTAGCTACATGACCACCCGCCTCAACATTACCGATGACC
Source organism: Pseudomonas sp. (assembly GCF_037994325.1). Lineage (GTDB taxonomy): Bacteria > Pseudomonadota > Gammaproteobacteria > Pseudomonadales > Pseudomonadaceae > Aquipseudomonas. The sequence continues at coordinate 18,010 of NZ_JBBNAH010000715.1, read as the reverse complement.
TGAAGGTGATGGTCGGCGGACGCTTGGTGGATTACAGCGTAACCGGACGGCCAAGCAAGGAAAGCGGACGTTTTGTGCCTTACGTGGGCGCCGTCTATGACCTGAACCAGACGTTCTCGCTGTATGCCAGCTACACCGATATCTTCATGCCACAGGACAACTGGTGGCGCGACCGCGACGACAAGATTCTTGAGCCGAATGAAGGGCAGAACTACGAGCTGGGTGTGAAAGGCGAGTTCTTCGAAGGCGCCTTGAATGCCAGCCTGGCCTACTTCGAGGTGCACGAGGAAAACCGCGGTGTGGGCGATGATGAGTACAACCTCCTCAACCCGATGGAATATGCCTACAAAGCTATTTCCGCGAAGACCAAAGGCTATGAAGCCGAAATCTCCGGCGAGTTGGCCCCTGGCTGGCAGGTGCAGGCCGGCTACACCCATAAGGTCATCCGTGACGACAGCGGCGAGAAGGTATCCACCTGGGAGCCGCAGGACCAACTCAGCCTCTACACCACCTACAAACTCACGGGCAGCCTGGATAACCTGACCCTCGGCGGCGGTGCCCGTTGGCAGGGCAAAACCTGGCAGGCAGTGAATAACTATCCACGCGGGGTTATGGAGGATTTCAACCAGGCCAACTACTGGGTGGTCGACGTGATGGCGCGTTATCAAATCACCAAGAAGTTGTCGTCAACGCTCAACGTCAACAACCTGTTCGACAAGACCTATTACACCAACATGGGCTTCTACCAGTCCGGCACCTATGGCGAACCGCGCAATGTAATGGTTTCGACGCGCTGGGATTTCTAAAAGCAAACCGCAACATCAAACGCATTGCGGCTAAAGCTTCTCACACAGGGAACGCATCTACATGAAGAAATGCATTTCCATGTGGCAACGCGGTCCCTTGTGGGAGGGGGCTTCAGCCGCGAAAGCGCCAACGACGATCGTGAGGTTTACCCCGTCAACGCCGCCGCATGATGCCGAAGATGGTCATCAATAAAGCTGGCGATAAAGTAGTAGCTATGGTCATACCCTGGCTGTAACCGCAGGGTCAGCGGATGCCCCGCCGCCTTGGCCGCCGCTTCCAACACCTGAGGTTTTAACTGCCCTTCCAGGAAGTCGTCACGATCACCTTGGTCGATCAGCAGCGGCAGCTTTTCCGTGGCCTCGCTGAGCAACACGCTGGCATCCCATTCACGCCAACGCGAGCGGTCTTCGCCCAAGTAGTTACCCAGGGCTTTCTCGCCCCATGGGCAGTTAAGCGGATTACTGATCGGCGCAAAGGCAGACACCGACTGGTAACGGCCGGGGTTTTTCAGCGCGCAAATCAATGCGCCGTGGCCGCCCATGGAGTGGCCGCTGATACCGCGTTTGGTGGAAACCGGGAAGTTGGCTTCGATGAGAGCCGGCAATTCCTGCACCACGTAGTCGTACATCCGGTAGTGGCGGGCCCAGGGCTCTTGGCTGGCGTTCACGTAAAAGCCGGCACCCAGGCCGAAGTCATAAGCGCCCGCCGCGTCATCTGGAACGCCTTCGCCACGCGGGCTGGTGTCCGGCGCGACGATGATCAAACCAAGTTCGGCAGCCAAACGCTGGGCGCCGGCCTTTTGCATAAAGTTTTCATCGGTGCAGGTCAGGCCGCTAAGCCAATACAGCACTGGCAACTTAGCGCCCTGCTCAGCCTGGGGAGGCAAGTAGACGGCGAACACCATGTCGCAATTCAGGCTGGTGGAGCGATGGCGGTAGCGCTTGTGCCAGCCGCCAAAACTTTTATTGCTGGATACGATTTCTAAAGTCATCAGCTTCTCCGTTATTCCCATGGTGCGCACAGCACAGCCTACGCCGCGCGTTTAACTTGCTGCGCGCACCAAGCGATTGGCGCGTTAGTAGTGGATAACGGTGCGGATGCTTTTGCCTTCGTGCATCAGATCGAACGCTTCGTTGATCTGCTCCAGGCCCATGGTGTGGGTGATAAAAGTGTCCAGCGGGATTTCGCCGTTCTGCGCCTTTTCCACATAGCTCGGCAGTTCGGTACGGCCTTTAACGCCGCCGAATGCCGAACCGCGCCAAACGCGGCCGGTCACCAACTGGAACGGACGGGTGCTGATTTCCTGACCTGCGCCGGCCACGCCAATAATCACCGACTCGCCCCAACCTTTATGGGCGCACTCCAAAGCGGCGCGCATCAGTTGCACATTGCCGACGCACTCGAAGCTGTAGTCCACGCCGCCGTCGGTGAGCTCGATGATCACGTCTTGAATTGGCTTGTCGTAGTCCTTCGGGTTAACGAAATCGGTGGCACCCAGCTCACGGGCCACATCAAATTTGGCCGGGTTGATGTCAATGGCAATGATGCGTGAGGCCTTGGCCATTTTCGCGCCGATGATGGCGGCCAAGCCGATACCGCCCAAACCGAAAATGGCGACGGTGGCGCCCTCTTCCACTTTCGCGGTGTTGAGTACCGCGCCAATGCCGGTGGTGACGCCACAGCCGAGCAGGCAGACTTTTTCCAGCGGTGCTTCTTTCGGAATCACTGCTAGGGAAACTTCCGGCAGCACGGTGTATTCGGAGAACGTCGAGCAGCCCATGTAGTGGTAAATCGGTTGGCCCTGGTAGGAGAAACGGCTGGTGCCATCGGGCATCAAGCCTTTGCCTTGGGTGGCGCGCACCGAGCTGCACAGGTTGGTCTTACCGGATTTGCAGAATTTGCACTCGCGGCATTCGGCGGTGTACAGCGGGATCACGTGGTCGCCAACCTGAACCGAGGTCACGCCCTCGCCGATGGCTTCAACAATACCGCCGCCTTCGTGGCCAAGAATCGATGGGAACACGCCTTCAGAGTCGGCACCGGACAAGGTGTAAGCGTCGGTATGGCAAACGCCGGTAGCGACAATGCGCACCAACACTTCGCCGGCCTTCGGCGCTTCTACATCCACTTCAACGATTTTCAGCGGTTCGTTTGGGGCAAAGGCTACGGCAGCACGGGACTTGATCATGGTCGCTCTCCAGCGGGTAAACAGTGGCGCAGAGTGTAGTCCAAGGGCATTTATGGAAATAATCCGGCAATTGGCAAAACATTATTGCTACTGAGGGATAATCTGCGCCTTGGCACTGGCAGGTGGAGCAAGCATGAGCAGTTGGGATGGGCTGGATGAGTTTGTCGCGGTAGCCGAATGCGGGCAATTCACCGCAGCGGCGGAGCGCTTGGGCGTGTCGTCGTCGCAAGTCAGCCGGCAGATCGCCCGGCTGGAAGAAAGCCTGCAAACCCGACTGTTCTATCGCAGTACCCGGCGGGTGGCGCTGACCGAAGCTGGGCAAACCTTTTTGCAACACTGCCAACGCCTGCAAGACGGCCGCGAAGAAGCCTTGCGCGCCATCGGCGACCTCAGCAGCGAGCCCAAGGGTTTGCTGCGCATGACCTGCGCAGTGGCCTATGGCGAACGCTTTATCGTGCCGCTGGTGACCGAATTTATGAGCCGCTATCCGCAGCTGAAAGTGGATATTGAGCTGAGCAATCGGCAGTTGGATATCGTCCAGGAAGGGCTGGATTTAGCGATTCGTCTGGGCCGCTTGCAGGATTCGCGACTGGTCGCCACGCGCCTGGCGCCACGACGCATGTACGTCTGCGCCGCGCCGGTTTACCTGCAGCGCTATGGGCGTCCCCATAGCGTGTCGGAACTAAGCCAACACAACTGCCTAATCGGCAGCAGCGACAGCTGGAGTTTTCAACAAGAAGGACGCGAGCTCTCGCAGCGCGTGAACGGCAACTGGCGCTGCAACAGCGGCCAGGCGGTTTTGGATGCGGCGTTGCGCGGGTTGGGGTTGTGTCAGCTGCCGGACTATTACGTGCAGGAACATATAAAGGATGGGGCATTGGTGTCGCTGCTGGAACAACACCAGGCACCGAACACCGCCGTCTGGGCGCTGTATCCGCAGCAACGGCATTTGTCGCCGAAGGTGAGGCAGTTGGTGGACCATTTGAAGGCGGGGTTGGCGTATTTGGAGTGAGCGGCTGGCGCCCTATCCCTGACTTGATCCCCTACGCGGAAATCGAGGTTTGTAGGAGGCCCTCACCCCAGCCCTCTCCCGTAAACGGGAGAGGGGGCTTGATTGCTGTTTCTTGCGGGATTGCGGTTAGGCTCCCCTCGCCCGCTTGCGGGAGAGGGGCTGGGGGTGAGGGGCTCTTAGCTTTTATGTGCCCAACGCAGCCGCAACCATTCCAGATCTTCCGGCCGGGTAACCTTCAAATTATCCGCCCGCCCTTCAATCAAGCGCGGCGACTCTCCTGCCCATTCAATGGCCGAGGCTTCATCGGTAATGTGCACACCAGACACCAACGCATCCGCCAGCACGCGATGCAGTTGCCCCAGACGAAACATCTGCGGCGTATAGGCCTGCCAGATTACCGAGCGATCCACCGTTTCCTGCACCCGGCCATCCACGCCAGCGCGTTTCAAGGTGTCGCGGGCCGGCACGGCAAGCAAACCACCGACCGGATCGTCCGCCAATTCAGCCAGCAATAGATCCAGGTCATAACGCGAAAGATTGGGCCGCGCCGCGTCATGCACCAGCACCCAATCGTTCTCGCCAGCGCCTAGCTCGGCCAAACGCAGCAAACCGTTGAGTACCGAATCAGCCCGCTCAGCGCCGCCGTCAGCGCGCTGAATACGCTCGTTGCTGGCGTAAGGCAACGTCGGCCAATAGCCATCGTCCACCGACAAACTCACCACCAAACCGCGCAATTGCGGGTGGTCGAGAAAGCAGTCGAGGGTATGTTCAAGAATGGTTTTGCCAGCCAGTTGCAGGTACTGCTTGGGCCGGTCGGCGAGCATTCGGGCGCCGACGCCTGCGGCTGGGATCAAGGCCCAGAAGCGCGGCAAAACGGGAGAGGTCATTCGTTTAACTGGTAGAGGGTTTCGCCCTCTTTAACCATGCCTAGTTCATGCCGGGCACGCTCTTCAACGGTTTCCATACCCTTCTTCAGCTCCGAAACTTCGGCTTCAAGGATGCGGTTACGTTCCAGCAGGTTTTCGTTTTCACCCTTCTGTTCAGCAATTTGTCGCTGCAAGTCGGTGACCTGCGCAAAGCTGCCCTCGCCCACCCAAAGGCGGTACTGCAGGCCTGCCAGCACAAGGATCAGAACGACGAATAACCAGTAAGGGCTACGCATGTAAATTGAGGCTTCTCATATAAAAAGGGCAGCTTGCGCTGCCCTTTTACCATTCCCGGCTTAGCCGCGGAACTCGGCACGACCACGGTACGGTGCTTTCGCGCCCAATTGCTCTTCGATACGCAGCAGTTGGTTGTACTTGGATACGCGGTCGGAACGGCACAGCGAACCGGTTTTGATCTGACCAGCGGCAGTACCCACCGCCAGGTCGGCAATGGTGCTGTCTTCGGTTTCGCCCGAACGGTGCGAGATCACGGCGGTGTAACCAGCGGCCTTGGCCATCTGGATGGCTTCCAGGGTTTCGGTCAGGGTGCCGATCTGGTTGAACTTGATCAGGATCGAGTTAGCGATCGACTTGTCGATGCCTTCTTTGAGGATCTTGGTGTTGGTCACGAACAAGTCGTCGCCAACCAGTTGAACCTTGGCGCCGATTTTTTCGGTCAGCACTTTCCAGCCATCCCAGTCCGACTCATCCATACCGTCTTCAATGGAGATGATCGGGTAACGTTCGGTCAGGCCAGCCAGGTAGTCGGCGAAACCAGCTGCGTCGAACACTTTGCCTTCGCCGGCCAGGTCGTACTTGCCACCTTCGAAGAACTCGCTGGAAGCGCAGTCCAGGGCCAGAGTCACGTCGGTGCCCAGCTTGTAACCGGCGTTGGCTACGGCTTCAGCGATAGCGGCCAGGGCGTCTTCGTTGGAGGCCAGGTTAGGCGCGAAGCCACCTTCGTCGCCAACCGATGTGCTCAGGCCACGGGCTTTCAGCACGGCTTTGAGGTGGTGGAAAATTTCGGTGCCCATGCGCAGGCCGTCGGCGAAGGTTTTGGCGCCTACTGGCTGCACCATGAACTCTTGAATGTCGACGTTATTATCGGCGTGCTCGCCGCCGTTGATGATGTTCATCATCGGCACCGGCATGGAGTACACGCCTGGGGTGCCGTTGAGGTTGGCGATGTGTGCGTAAAGCGGCAGGTCTTGGTCTTGCGCGGCAGCTTTGGCGGCGGCCAGGGATACCGCGAGAATGGCGTTGGCACCCAGGGTCGCTTTGTTTTCAGTGGCGTCCAGGGCGATCATCGCGTGGTCGAGGGCCTTCTGGTCTACCGGGTCTTTGCCCAGCAGCAGGGAGCGGATCGGGCCATTAATGTTGGCGACAGCTTTCAATACGCCTTTGCCCAGGTAACGGCTCTTGTCGCCATCACGCAGTTCCAGCGCTTCGCGCGAACCGGTGGAGGCGCCCGACGGTGCGCACGCGCTGCCGACGATACCGTTGTCGAGAATAACGTCCGCTTCAACGGTCGGGTTACCACGGGAGTCGAGAACTTCACGACCTTTGATGTCGACGATCTTTGCCATTGTTGATAACACTCCAAAATATGACGAAAACGGCGCTGCAGAGAGGTTGATGCAGGCTATCTGAGACCAGACATGTCGGCTCGACGACTCTCTGACTCACGGGTCAGAGCTCGCCCGAGCGGCACTTTACCGAAAGTTGCTGCGCTTAGGCAGTCTCAATCGGCGGGAAGCTTTTGATCAGGTCGTCCAGTGCTTTGAGCTGTGCCAGGAACGGCTCCAGCTTGTCCAGGCGCAGGGCGCACGGACCATCACACTTGGCGTTGTCTGGGTCTGGGTGGGCTTCAAGGAACAAGCCCGCCAGGCCCTGGCTCATACCGGCCTTGGCCAGGTCGGTTACCTGGGCACGACGCCCGCCAGCAGAGTCAGAACGCCCGCCCGGCATTTGCAGGGCGTGAGTGACGTCAAAGAACACCGGGTACTCGAACGACTTCATGATGCCAAAGCCGAGCATGTCGACCACGAGGTTGTTGTAGCCAAAGCTCGAACCGCGCTCGCAGAGGATCAACTGGTCATTCCCGGCTTCGACGCATTTAGCCAGGATATGTTTCATCTCTTGTGGGGCAAGAAACTGGGCTTTTTTGATGTTGATCACAGCGCCGGTCTTGGCCATGGCCACTACCAGGTCGGTCTGGCGCGACAAAAACGCCGGCAGTTGGATGATGTCGCACACGGCGGCAACGGGAGCCGCCTGCTCAGGCTCGTGCACATCGGTGATCACCGGCACGCCAAAGGTCTTTTTGATTTCTTCGAAAATTTTCATGCCCTCTTCCAGGCCTGGGCCACGGAAGGAGGTCACGGAGGAGCGGTTGGCTTTGTCGAAGCTGGCCTTGAACACGTAGGGGATGCCGAGTTTCTCGGTAACCCGCACGTACTCTTCACAGGTTTTCAGCGCCAGGTCACGGGACTCAAGAACGTTGATACCACCGAAGAGCACAAAAGGTTTGTCGTTGGCGATATCGATACCACCAACCTTGACGACTTTCTGGGTCATGCCTTTCTCGCTTTCTGCGCCAGTGCGGCGTTAACGAAACCACTGAACAATGGGTGACCATCGCGCGGGGTGGAGGTGAACTCAGGGTGGAACTGGCAGGCGACAAACCACGGATGGTCCGGCGCTTCGACCACTTCAACCAGCGCGCCATCAGCGGAACGGCCAGTGATTTTCAGGCCAGCTTCCTGCAGTTGCGGCAGCAGGTTGTTGTTCACTTCGTAACGGTGACGGTGACGCTCAACGATGGTTTCTTTGGCGTAGCAGTCGAATACTTTCGAGCCTTCGATCAGGTGGCAATCTTGCGCGCCCAGGCGCATGGTGCCGCCCAGGTCCGAGGCTTCGGTACGAATTTCCACGCCGCCTTCAGCATCCGCCCACTCGGTGATCAGACCGACCACCGGGTGACCGCTGACTTTATCGAACTCGGTGGAGTTGGCATCGGTCCAGCCCAGTACGTTACGGGCGAACTCGATAACCGCGACCTGCATACCGAGGCAAATACCCAGGTACGGAATTTTGTTTTCGCGGGCGTATTGCACCGTGGTGATCTTGCCTTCGACGCCGCGCAGACCAAAGCCGCCGGGAACCAGAATGGCGTCAACGCCTTCCAGCAGGCCGGTGCCTTGCCCTTCGATATCTTCGGAATCGATATAACGCAGATTGACCTTGGTGCGGTTTTGGATACCGGCGTGGCTCATCGCTTCGATCAGCGATTTGTAGGCGTCCAGCAGTTCCATGTACTTACCGACCATGGCGATGGTGACTTCTTTTTCCGGGTTTAGCTTGGCGTCGACAACCCGCTCCCACTCGGACAGGTCGGCACCACCACACTCCAGACCAAAGCGCTCCACGACGAAATCGTCCAGGCCTTGGGCGTGCAACACGGAAGGAATCTTGTAGATGGTGTCGACGTCTTCCAGACCGATCACCGCGCGCTCTTCCACGTTGGTGAACAGGGCGATTTTACGGCGCGAGGAGATATCAATCGGGTGGTCGGAACGGCAGATCAGTACGTCCGGCTGCAGGCCGATCGAACGCAGCTCTTTAACCGAGTGCTGGGTTGGCTTGGTCTTGGTTTCGCCAGCGGTGGCAATGTACGGCACCAGGGTCAGGTGCATGAGCATGGCGCGCTTGGCGCCCACTTCCACACGCAGTTGGCGAATGGCTTCGAGGAACGGTTGCGACTCGATGTCGCCAACGGTACCGCCGATTTCCACCATCGCCACGTCGGCATCGCCTGCGCCTTTGATGATGCGGCGTTTGATTTCGTCGGTGATGTGCGGAATAACCTGGATGGTCGCACCCAGGTAATCACCACGGCGCTCTTTGCGCAGCACGTCTTCGTAGACGCGGCCGGTGGTGAAGTTATTGCCCTTGGTCATGGTGGTGCGGATAAACCGCTCGTAGTGGCCAAGGTCGAGGTCGGTCTCGGCACCGTCGTGCGTAACGAACACTTCACCGTGCTGGAACGGGCTCATGGTGCCCGGATCGACGTTGATATAAGGGTCCAGTTTCAGCATGGTGACCTTCAGGCCCCGCGCCTCCAGGATAGCCGCCAATGAAGCCGAGGCGATGCCTTTCCCCAATGAAGAAACAACACCGCCCGTGACGAATATGTAGCGCGTCATGAAAAACCCTAGAAGTCTGCGTTTAGGCGATTTGCATCGCCGGGGGAAAGCTGAAGGCGGGATGCTGCCCACCCATTACCAGCAAAGCCTGTTGGCCGTGCCTTGAAAATTGATAGCCGTGCAGAGAACCTGAAGGTCTACGCATTAGCTGTATGAGACGGGAGCGTAGTCTACCGGAACTACCCTTTCAGCTCAAACGTTGGTCATTCGTCGGCGCCTGTCGGTGCAATTGCCAGCGCACATCAATGCTGCCGCGCATTGCAGGCAGATTGGCCACCGCCACTAAATCCTCGCCGTGAAAAATCAGTGGCAGTCGTGGACGAACAAATGCAGGAATGGCCTGTTCATTGAGCAAACGTTTGAGATCGCGATGGCCGCGACCGGGCACATTTACCACCTCGCCGCCTTGGCGATAACAGACGGTTAACGGCCCCTGAGGCGCTTGGCCTTCAATGTTCAACACACCGTTTTGCGGCAATACCAAGGCTTGCGTAGGGTCGCTCCACAGCAAAGGCTGCGGCGTAGCGGCAAGCCAATCACCGCTTAACCACCACAGCCGGCCAGCGCTACGGTGCAGTTCGCCCTGAGCCAAACGCCACACCGGCGTGGCATCCACCGCGGCGTCACGCAGGTCATTCCAGCCAGCCCAGTGGTCGCTATCAGGCAGCAGCGTCAGCGCTGCGAGCCAGTAACGCAAGGCATTACGTTGCCGCTCAGGCGAAAGGCCGAGTAGCGGCTTTAACTGCAACGAGGGAAGGTTTAGCCAGGCATGGGCGCCTGGTGTATTGGCGGCGGCCAAGTCCATTTGCGCCAGCTCATCCAGCAAGCCTTGGGCTTCACGTAAATGTGCGGCGCTACGGGAGAGGTTTTGCACCGCTTGCGGCCAATGCCCGTGGAATTTGGGAAAGACGTGGTGACGAAGGTGGTTGCGGGCGTAGGCAGCATTGTCATTCGACGGATCTTCTACCCAGTGCAACTTATGCTCGTCGGCATAGGCCACTAGCTCAGCGCGCGAGCAATCGAGCAATGGCCGCACCAACACCCCACGCCCTAACGGCCGACTCGCCGGCATACCACCAAGCCCACGCACGCCAGCGCCACGCAGCAGGCGAAACAATAATGTCTCGGCCTGATCATCGCGGTGCTGCGCCGTCATCAGTACTTCACCCGCGCCCAGCGCCTGAGCAAAGGCCAGATAACGCGCCTCACGCGCCGCCCGCTCGACACTGGCACCCGCCGCCACTTGCACCGCCACCACCTGCAGTGGCATACCCAGTCCGTCACACAACTGCTGGCAATGCTGCGGCCAGGCGTCGGCCGCAGCCTGAAGGCCGTGGTGGATATGGATGGCATGGAGCGCTGGCAGGTGCTCGGTGTGCCCGAGGCTCGCCAAAAGATGCAGCAGAACGGTGGAGTCCAGGCCGCCGGACAAGGCGATATGCCAAGCCGGCGCGGCACGCCAGGGTGCCAGGCCAGCTAGCAACCTGGCGCTCAGGCTCACCTTAGACGCCGTAGCTCATCAGGCGGTCGTAACGACGGGCCAGCAAAGCGTCGATATCGAACTTCTGCAGCGAAGCCAGTTGCTCGCTCAGCGCCGCACGAATCGATTCGGCCGCTACGGCCGGCGCCGAGTGCGCGCCACCCAACGGTTCGTCGATAACCTTGTCAACAATGCCCAGGCCTTTCAGGCGCTCGGCGGTGATGCCCATGGCTTCCGCTGCTTCGGGCGCCTTCTCGGCGGTTTTCCACAAAATGGAAGCGCAGCCTTCTGGCGAGATCACCGCGTAGGTGGAGTACTGCAGCATGTTCAGTTGGTCGCACACGCCAATGGCCAGCGCACCACCGGAACCGCCTTCACCAATTACGGTGGCGATGATCGGGGTTTTCAGCCGTGCCATTACCCGCAGGTTCCAGGCAATCGCTTCGCTCTGGCCGCGCTCTTCGGCGTCAATGCCTGGGTAGGCGCCGGGGGTGTCGATAAAGGTGAGGATCGGCATTTTAAAGCGCTCGGCCATTTCCATCAGACGGCAGGCTTTGCGGTAGCCCTCTGGGCGGGGCATGCCGAAGTTGCGGCGAACTTTCTCGCGCACTTCGCGGCCCTTTTGATGGCCGATGATCATCACCGGCTGGTCGTTCAAACGCGCTACGCCGCCGACGATGGCGGGGTCATCGGAGAAGTGCCGATCGCCATGCAGTTCGTCGAACTCGGTAAAGATATGTTCGATGTAATCAAGGGTATAAGGCCGGCGCGGGTGGCGGGCCAGCTTGGCGATCTGCCAGCTGGTTAGGCTGCCAAAGATGCTCGCGGTCAGCGTGTTGCTCTTGTCTTGCAGACGGGCAATTTCATCGCTGATGTTCAGCGAGTTGTCGTTACCGACCAGGCGCAGCTCTTCGATCTTGGCTTGCAGGTCGGCAATCGGCTGTTCGAAATCGAGAAAGTTGGGGTTCATAGTCATCCGTCTTGCGCCAAGCCTTAGGGCCTGGCGGCTTAGTCCGTTGAGCGCCTTACCTTACGGGATCAGGCGCATTCAGGTCGAGAGTAAAAAAGAGACGCCCTACAGTACCTGTAGGAGGCCCTTCTTCTAGCGATAGTGCAAAAAGACGTTGTCGCGCCCGAACTGGTCACGCAATGTTTGAATCAATCCATCAGCCGGGTCGATCCGCCAGCCTTCACCGAACTGCAATAACGCCTTGGCTTCACTGCCGGTGTAGTCAAGGGTGATCGGGCAGCCGCCGCGATGCTTCTTACACAACTCAGCCAACCAACGCAGGCGATCACCTTTCAATGCATCGCTCTGCACCCGCACCCGCAGGCTTTCGGCCAGGCCGGTACGGGCGTCTTCCAGGCTCATCACGCGCTTGGCGCGCAGGCGCAGGCCGCCAGAGAAATCGTCGTTACTCACCTCACCTTCAACCACCACCAAGGCGTCGGTTTGCAGCAAGGCTTGGGCTGAGTTGAATGCGTCGGCAAACAACGAGGCTTCGATACGGCCCGAGCGATCGTCGAGGGTGATAAAGCCCATCTTGTCGCCCTTTTTGTTCTTCATCACCCGCAGGTTAACGATCAGGCCGGCAATGGTCTGACCTTCGCGCGACGGTTTGAGATCGATAATGCGCTGACGGGCAAAGCGGCGGATTTCGCCTTCGTACTCATCAATCGGGTGGCCGGTGAGGTACAGGCCCAGGGTTTCTTTTTCGCCGCGCAAGCGCTCTTTGAGCGACAGCTCTTTGGCCCGTTTGTGCTTGGCGTAGACATCCAGATCGGCTTCGCCGAATACGCCGCCAAACAGGTCGGCGTGGCCGCTGTCGTGGCTGCGTGCAGTTTGCTCGGCGGCTTGAATGGCTTCTTCCATGGCCGCCAACAGCACGGCGCGGTTGCGGTCGATATTGGCTTGGTAGGCTTTGATTTCGTCGTGGAAATACGGGCCCAGACGATCCAGCGCGCCGCTGCGAATCAGGGCGTCGGTGGTGCGCTTGTTAATGCGCTTTAGGTCTACCCGGGCGCAGAAATCGAACAGGTCTTTAAACGGTCCGGCTTGGCGCGATTCGACAATCGCCTCCACCGGCCCCTCGCCCACGCCCTTGATCGCGCCCAGGCCGTACACAATGCGGCCATCGTCGTTCACGGTGAACTTGAATTCCGAGGTGTTCACATCTGGCGCATCAAGGCGCAGCTTCATGCTGCGGCACTCTTCGATCAGGGTCACGACCTTATCGGTGTTGTGCATATCCGCCGACAACACCGCCGCCATAAAGGGCGATGGATAGTGGGCTTTTAGCCACGCGGTCTGGTACGACACCAAGCCATAAGCCGCGGAGTGGGATTTGTTGAAGCCGTAGCCGGCGAACTTTTCTACCAGGTCGAAGATGTTACCGGCCAGGTCCGCGTCGATATTGTTATTCGCGCAACCTTCAATAAAGCCGCCGCGCTGCTTGGCCATTTCCTCGGGCTTTTTCTTACCCATCGCGCGGCGCAGCATGTCCGCTTCACCAAGGGTGTAGCCGGCCATGACCTGGGCGATCTGCATCACCTGCTCTTGGTACAGGATGATGCCGTAGGTGGGCGCCAGAACCGGACGCAGGCCATCGTACTGATAGTCCGGATGCGGATACGCCAACTCGGCGCGGCCGTGCTTACGGTTGATAAAGTCGTCAACCATGCCCGATTGCAGCGGGCCTGGACGGAACAGAGCTACCAGAGCGATCAAGTCTTCCAGGCAGTCGGGCTTGAGCTTTTTGATCAGCTCTTTCATGCCGCGCGACTCAAGCTGGAACACCGCCGTGGTTTCGGCTTTTTGCAGCAGCGTGTAGGTCGGCTTGTCATCCAACGGGATGAAATCGATATTCAACGGGCCGTCGCCTACCTTGGCGCGGTCGCGGTTAATCGTTTTCAGCGCCCAGTCGATGATGGTCAGGGTACGCAGGCCGAGGAAGTCGAACTTCACCAGGCCAGCGGCTTCCACATCGTCTTTATCGAACTGGGTTACCAGGCCACCGCCTTCGTCATCGCAGTAAATGGCGGCAAAGTCGGTGAGTTTGGTCGGGGCGATTACCACACCACCGGCGTGCTTACCGACGTTACGGGTAATGCCTTCCAGCTTTTTCGCCATTTCCCAGATTTCAGCGGCTTCCTCGTCGACCTTGAGAAAGTCACGCAGGATTTCCTCCTGCTCGTAGGCTTTCTCCAGGGTCATGCCGACTTCAAACGGAATCATCTTCGACAGACGATCGGCCAGGCCGTACGACTTGCCCTGCACCCGCGCCACGTCACGCACCACCGCTTTGGCGGCCATGGTACCGAAGGTGATGATCTGGCTTACTGCATTACGCCCGTAAGCCTGGGCCACGTATTCGATAACGCGGTCGCGGCCATCCATGCAGAAGTCGATATCGAAGTCGGGCATCGATACCCGTTCCGGGTTAAGGAAACGTTCGAACAGCAGGTCGTACTGCAGCGGGTCGAGGTCGGTGATTTTCTGTACGTAGGCCACCAACGAACCGGCACCTGACCCGCGGCCCGGGCCAACGGGAATGCCGTTGCGTTTGGCCCACTGGATAAAGTCCATCACGATCAGGAAGTAACCGGGAAAGCCCATCTGGATGATGATATCCAGCTCGAAATTCAATCGGTCGACATAGACCTGACGTTTCTCTTCGTAGTTGGGCGTGGTCTCTTTCGGCCACAGCACCGCCAAACGCTCTTCCAGGCCCTCAAAGGAGATCTTGCGAAAGAACTCATCCATGGTCATGCCATCGGGCACGGGGAAGTTGGGCAGAAAGCTTTTGCCCAGGAGGATTTCAATATTGCAACGCTTGGCGATTTCGACGGTGTTTTCCAGCGCCTCAGGAATGTCGCTAAACAACTCCCACATTTCTTCCGGCGATTTCAGGTACTGCTGATCGCTATACGTGCGGGCGCGGCGTGGGTCGTCGAGGGCGCGGCCTTCACCGATACAGACGCGGGTTTCATGGGCTTCGAAATCGCCCTGCTTGATAAAACGCACGTCGTTGGTGGCCACCAACATGGCGTCGCAACGCCCGGCCAGCTCGACGGCCAGGTGCAGGTATTCTTCGTCGTTTACCCGGCTAGTGCGTTGCAGCTCAAGGTAGAAGCGATCGGGGAAAACCTGCTGCCATTCGTGCAGCGAAGCTTCCGCCTCCTGGATATTGCCGGCCAACAGGTTAAGGCCGATCTCGCCCTCTTTAGCGCCAGACAAGGCGATCAAGCCTTCGGACGCTTCCTTGACCCACTCGCGCTCGATGATTACCTCACCGTTGCGCTGGCCTTCGGTAAAGCCGCGAGAGATCAGTTCGGTAAGGTTGCGATAACCCTTGGCGTTCATCACCAGCAGGGTCATACGGCTGAGTTGGCCGTCTTCGTCTTTGCTGGCCAGCAACAGGTCGGCGCCGCAGATCGGCTTGATACCGGCGCCCATGGCGGCTTTGTAGAACTTCACCAGCGAGCAAAGATTGCGCTGATCGGTCACCGCCACTGCGGGCATACCGGCACTGGCAGCGGCCTTGACCAGCGGCTTTACCCGCACCAGGCCGTCGATCAGGGAGAACTCGGTATGCAAACGCAGGTGAACAAAAGTGGCCGGCATGCTGATCCTATAAAGCGCAAAAACGACAAGGCCCGGATTGTACCGGGCCTTGGCGCAAACATCAGCCTGAAGGGTTAAACGTCTGCTAATAATCGCCGCACGGGGGCAAAGGAACGCCGATGGATTGGCGTCGGCCCCAGGCGCTGCAAGGCTTCCAGATGAAAGGCAGTCGGGTAGCCTTTATGCGTGGCGATGCCGTAGCCGGGGTAAATCAATTCCAGTGCCTGCATCTCGCGGTCGCGGCTGACCTTAGCCAGAATCGACGCAGCGGCAATGGCTGGCACCTGGCTGTCACCCTGGATAACTGGCGAACTGGGCACCTTGAGTTTCGGGCAACGGTTGCCGTCAATCAGCGCCAGGCGTGGCGTTACGCTCAACCCTTCGACCGCACGCTGCATGGCCAGCATGGTGGCGTGGAGAATATTCAGCTGATCGATTTCTTCCACTTCGGCGCGGGCAATGCACCAGGCCAAGGCTTTCTCTTTGATCTCATCGAAGAGCTTTTCGCGGCGCGCTTCGGTGAGCTTTTTCGAATCGTTGAGACCAAGGATCGGCCGTGACGGATCGAGGATCACCGCGGCGGTTACCACCGCGCCACACAGTGGGCCACGGCCGACTTCGTCGACGCCAGCGACCAACTCTTCCACTAGGGTGAAATCCAAGCCCAGTTGCATCAGCGTGCTCCTGCCAGTTCAAGCACCGCCTTGGCGGCTTCGGTGGACGCGTCGCGGCGCAGGGTGCGGTGGATCTGATCGAAGAATTCAGTTTGCGCCTGGCCGCCGGTTAACAGCGGGGCCAAGGTTTGCGCCAGTGCATCCGGGGTCGCGGCATCTTGCAGCAGCTCGGGCACCAACAGACGGCCAGCGAGCAGGTTGGGCAGCGACACATACGGACTTTTCAGCATGCGTTTCAGAATGCGGTAGGTCATAGGTGCCACGCGATACGCCACCACCATCGGCCGCTTGTACAACAACGCCTCCAATGTAGCGGTGCCGGAGGCGATCAGCACGGCATCGCAGGCGGCCAGCGCGGTATGGGATTGGCCGTCGAGCAAGGTCACGGGAATATCGCGACCAGCCAATTGCGCTTCAATCTGCTCGCGGCGTTCAGGACTGGCGCAGGGCAGAACAAAGCGCACGCCAGGACGCAGCGCCCGCAGGCGCTCGGCAGCATCCAGAAACAAGCCACCAAGACGGGACACTTCACCGCCTCGGCTGCCGGGCATCAACGCCACCACCGGGCCGTCTTCTGGCAGGCTTAGCTCGGCGCGGGCAGCAGCGCGGTCGGCCTCTAGCGGAATGGCATCGGCCAAGGTGTGCCCCACAAAGCGTACGGGCACGTGATGCTCGTCGTAGAACTTCGCTTCGAACGGGAACAGGGTCAGCATCAAGTCGCAGGCATCGCGAATTTTCAGCACGCGCTTTTGCCGCCACGCCCACACGGAGGGGCTGACGTAGTGCACGGTTTTGATTCCGGCTTGGCGCAATTTCAGTTCAACGCCAAGGGTGAAGTCCGGCGCGTCGATGCCAATAAACACATCGGGCTTGGCAGCAATCAGGGTTTGGATCAGGCGTTTACGCCGTGACAGCAGCTCGGGCAAGCGACCGAGCACTTCCACCAAGCCCATGACGGCCAAACGCTCCATGGGGAAATACGAGCTCAGCCCTTGCGCCTGCATGCGCGGGCCGCCGACACCGATAAATTCCACCTGGGGATGTTGCGCTTTAAGGGCCTGCATCAGGCCCGCACCGAGAATATCGCCCGAAGCCTCGCCGGCAACGATAGCGACGCGCAGTACGCCCGCCATGGTCAGCGCGTGATGCCGCGCGAGGAGGCTTTGATGGAGTCGATAAACACCGCGACTTCCGGGAATTGCGCCGCCGACTCGGCCAGCTCTTCGAGCGCTTTGTCGACGGTCAGGCCTTGGCGATACACCACTTTGTAAGCGCGGCGCAGGGCCTGAATCGCCTCATCACTGAAACCGCGACGGCGCATGCCTTCGAAGTTCATGCTGCGCGCCTCGGCTGGGTTGCCGAATACGGTGACGTACGCCGGTACATCTTTGCCGATGGCGGTGCCCATGCCGGAAAAGCTGTGGGCGCCGATATGGCAGAACTGATGTACCAGGGTGAAGCCGGACAGAATCGCCCAATCGTGCACATGCACATGACCGGCGAGCGCGGTGTTATTGACCAGAATGCAGTGGTTACCGATGACGCTGTCGTGGCCGACGTGGGCGTAGGCCATGATCAGGTTGTGGTCGCCGATGGTGGTTTCAGCGCGGTCCTGAATGGTGCCGCGGTGAATGGTCACACCTTCGCGAATCACGTTGTGGTCACCGATCACCAGGCGTGTGTCTTCACCCTTGTATTTCAAATCCGGGGTGTCTTCACCAACGGAGGAGAACTGATAAATGCGGTTGTGCTTACCAATGCGCGTAGGCCCTTTGAGAATCACGTGGGGCCCGATAACCGTACCCTCGCCGATTTCCACACCGGGACCGATGATCGACCAAGGACCGACTTCTACGTCGTCAGCCAGCTTGGCAGTCGGATCGATGATCGCTCGAGGGTCAATCAAACTCATAGTTTCCTTTCCGCGCAGATGATTTCTGCCGAGCAGACTTCTTTGCCATCAACGCTAGCACGGCAGGCGAATTTCCAGATGCTGCGCTTGGAGCTGATGAACGTGGCTTCCAGAATCAGCTGATCACCCGGGGTAACGGGCTGACGAAAACGCAGCTTATCGGAGCCAACAAAGTAGTAAAG
>NZ_JBBNAH010000714.1:0-14764 GCF_037994325.1 Pseudomonas sp. | reverse complement strand
CTTCGAGGACTCCGGGCTGTTATCGCCCATACGTATGCCAATTTGAATAAGGTCGCCGTCGTTAAGTGGAGTGCTAGGTGATATGACCGATCCCCCGTCAAAGTTTGTCTTTTGGCAGTAGTAGGAGACGTCATCTTTGACGTTGCCGATATAGACCCCATTTTTCCAGAAGCCCACATTTTTGCCTGAGTTGATAAGCGTAGAGCTCATGGTGACGGAAAGTTTACCGTCTTCGATATTGACAGCGCTTATCCATGGAGGCGGCGAACGATTGATAGCTACATCGCGAAACTCTCGGTGATGCTGGAGTTGTCTTAACGTTGAATACACGGACGAAATACCGTGAAAAAAGCCCAGCGCGTGGTTATCGCTGGGTTCACGGCCGCCTCCTTTTAATATGCCGACCAATTTCTCATCAACCATCAGCGCGCCGCCGGAGTCGCCCGGCTCAAATTCGCCGTTGGCTGGTGCGGTGCGCAGCCCTTCAACCCAAGGCCCCCATGGCGCGTGAGCTTCTAATACGACGTCCAGGCTTTTTTGCTCACCCCCCTTGCCGTATCCATAGGCCGTGCCCACCGTGCCCGCGCTTAGCACGGTGCCTTCGGCAAGGAAGTTTGGACCCAGGGGCGGGTAGGCGGCCAACGGGTGCGCATAGCTCAAAGTGAGCAGTTGAATGTCGGACTGAGGAACGTCCCTTCGGCTATGTACAGGGACGTTAGCACCGTCTGGATAAACCACATCGCTGGCTATGCAATGCTTGGCAGTAATGACCAGCTCGGCACTTAATGCCGCCCCCGTGCAAGTGCCTATCTTTTTGTGGTCATCAATATCAAAGACTTGTACGACCCAGTATTCGGATGTGCGCTCGCCGCCAACTACGGCCAGAGTTGGCGGGGACGTGAGCATTAACGTGATTGCGGTAACGGTGAGCGTGGGTAGGGTGCAAGTGGTTCCGCATATAGCCAGGTTTCTATTAAGGCTATTTAAGAAAGAGGATTTACGTTTGTTTCGTATTGCTTGTGGAGGTTGTTTTTTAGAAGGTTCTACAGCAGCCAAATGTGTTGGTTTCTCATCGCGCCTATCTAATGTTATTGCGATCATGGCATTAATCCTTCCGTTAAAAAGCGGCGGCGGAGTGCTTTAAGATTTTGCTGTTTAATAAAAGGTGTTGGTAATTAAACTCCGCTATTTCTCGGTTTTTATCAATGCGTTGAGAATGAAGTCTGAAAAAGGCTACAAATTAAATATACTGGTCTTACCGTTGTTTTAATTAATAAGTGTCGGAGTGCATAGAGGGCGGGGCAGCGGAAGATAGGCAAGGTTTACATGGTAAAAATGCCATTATTTTTTTCGTATGACTAATAGTCCAGTACTAGGCAGACGCTTTGGGCGCACGAGGTGCGCGGAGCGCGCGCCTCTACCCGTAGAAGCGGCGTGCAGGTTAAAACAGTCGCGCCACCAATGCTGTTACAGCCGTTTCCACCCGCAATATCCGCTCGCCTAATTGCACGGGCTGCAAGCCTGCCTCGGCGAGCTTTTCCACTTCGTAGGGAATCCAGCCACCCTCAGGTCCAATGGCCAAGGTCACCGGGCCGTCCACCGCACGCGGGCACGCGGGGTATTGGCCAGGATGGCCGACCAACCCCAGAGTGCCGGCACAGATTTGCGCCAGATGGTCTTCTACAAAGGGTTTAAAGCGCTTTTCGATGCGTACGTCGGGCAGCACGGTATCCCGTGATTGCTCCAGGCCCAGAATCAGCTGTTCGCGGATCGCCGCCGGTTCCAGAAACGGGGTTTGCCAGAAGCTTTTTTCCACGCGGTAGCTGTTAAGCAAGATCAGCCGTGGCACGCCCATGCTGGCGACGGTCTGCAGCACGCGACGGAGCATTTTCGGCCGGGGCAGGGCGAGTAGCAGGGTCAGCGCTAGCTTCTCTGGCGGCGCTTGCTCGAGGCTGATCTGCAGCTCGGCTTCGTTGGCCTCCAGGCGCACGATTTGCCCGGTGCCCATCAGCCCGCCGATACGGCCAACCCGCAGGCTGTCACCCGATTCGGCGCGGTGCACGTCCTGCAAATGGGTCAGGCGCCGGTCGCGCAGAATCACGCGGTCGGCGCCGACAAAGTCGGCGTCTTCCAGTAGCAGCAGGTTCACGGCTGGGTGGCTGGCGGTTGGGCGTCGCTTTCACTTTCCGGGGCGCGTTTGCGCACCATGCCGCCGAAAAACACGCCCACTTCAAACAGCATCCACATAGGCACCGCGAGCAGGGTTTGCGACAGCGGGTCCGGCGGGGTGAGGATCATGCCGACTACAAAGCAGCCAATGATCACGTAGGGGCGAATCTTCTTCAGGTACGCCACATCGACCACGCCGATAATCACCAGCAGCACCACCGCTACCGGGATCTCAAAGGCCACGCCAAAGGCGAAAAGCAGGGTCAGCACCGAGTCGAGGTAGGTGTTGATATCGGTCATCGGCGTTACGCCCACCGGCGCCGAGCCGAGCAAGAAGTGGTAAATCAGCGGCAACACCAGGAAGTAGGCAAATGCCATACCGCCGTAAAACAGCACCACGCTGGAGGTCAGCAGTGGCACGGCGATGCGCTTTTCGTGTTTGTACAGACCGGGGGCAATAAAGCCCCAGGCTTGGTACAAAATCACCGGCATGCTGGCGAACAGGGCGATGACCATGGTCAGTTTCAGCGGCGCCAAAAATGCCGAGGCCGGGTCGATGGCGATCATCGTCGCGCCTTCGGGCAAAAAGCGGCGCAGCGGCTCAGAAGCGATGGTGTAAATGTCGCGGGCGAAATAAAACAGGCCGGCGAAGATCAGAAAGGTCGCGGCCACGCAGCGCAGCAGGCGCGTGCGCAGCTCGGTGAGGTGCGAAACCAGCGGCATTTGCTGGTCGTTTTCCGGGGTGTCTGCGCTCATGGGGCTCGCGGCGGTTGAGGTGGAACGGGCAAGTCCAGCTGGCCTTGCTGCTCGTTAACTGGCTCGGCAACTGGCGCTGTTGCAGGCGCTGCGGGGGCGGGCTCTGTCGCAACTACGGGCGGCGCAACAGCCGCGACCGGCGCCGGCGAGGCAATCGCATCAGCCTGGGCCAGCGGTGGTGCCGCCGGCACTTGCGGTGGTGCGATGGCGTTCCGCGCTTCCTGCTCCAGGGCCAGAATGTGCTCGTTGTGTAGCTGGCGACGAATTTCATCGGCGCCGATTTCGCGTTCCACTTCCTGTTTGATCGCATTGAAGCTGCGTTTCAGGCGGCCGATCCACAGGCCTGCGGTGCGCGCGGCACCGGGCAGGCGTTCTGGGCCGAGCACCAGCAGGGCCACCAGGCCCACCAGCAGCAATTCGCCGAAGCTAATGCCAAACATGGGTTAGTCCTTGCGCGCTGGCTCGTCGACTTTCTGCGCGTGCGCGTCGATGGTATGCGGTTGGTTCAGCGGTGCCTGTGGCGCCGCCGTAGGCGGTACGGGCGCTACTGGCTCAGCCGGTTTTTCATCATCGTTCATGGCTTTGCGAAAGCCTTTGATGGCTTCGCCCACGTCGCCACCCAGGCCCTTGAGCTTCTTGGTACCGAACACCAGCACAACGACGATCAGAATGACGACCCAGTGTTTCCAGTCAAAAATACCCATGGAACTGTTCCTCTCGATAAGCAGATTTTAAGAAGGGTCGCGGGCGGCTTTTTCCGCATGCCCGGACAAACCGAAACGCCGGTCCAGTTCATCCAGCACCGCCTGGGGGTTCTGCCCCAAGTGGGCGAGCATCACCAGGCTGTGGAACCACAGGTCGGCGGTTTCGTAGATCAGGTCGCTGCAATCACCGCTGACGGCGGCATCTTTGGCGGCGAGGATGGTTTCCACCGATTCCTCACCAACCTTTTCCAGAATCTTGTTCAAACCCTTGTGGTACAGGCTGGCCACATAGGAGCTGTCCGGCGCGGCGCCTTTGCGCTCTTCAAGCACTTGAGCAACGCGGCTAAGGGTGTCCGACAGGGAGGTCTCACTCATGGCTGTGTCCTGCGGCATAGATGGCGTGCGGGTCTTTCAGCACCGGGTCGACGGCTGTCCAGCCGCCATTTTCATAGACACGGTAGAAGCAGCTTTCGCGGCCGGTGTGGCACGCGATGCCACCCAATTGCTCGACCATCAGAATGATCACGTCTTCGTCGCAGTCCAGGCGCATCTCATGCAGTTTTTGCACATGCCCGGACTCTTCGCCTTTGCGCCAGAGCTTGCCGCGCGAGCGCGACCAGTAAATAGCGCGCTGCTCAGCAGCAGTAAGGCTCAAGGCCTCGCGGTTCATCCAGGCCATCATCAGTACGCGGCCGGTTTTGTAGTCTTGGGCAATGGCCGGCACCAGGCCGTCACTGTTCCAGTTGATCTCGTCTAGCCAATCGTTCATTGCAATTCCATCAATCGGGTCTGGCCCGGCAAATCGTCTGGCGAGTTTGCCAGCTGAGGGCGTTACTGGCTATCGGCGCAGGATCAGGTACAGACCGCTGGCGCTCATCAACCCGGCCGGCCACAGCGCCGCCACGGTCACACTGGCGGCTGCCAAAGCGAGGGTAATACCGCCGCCCAATAGCGCCGTGCCGACCAGGCGCAGGGCCCAATGGTCGCGATCCGCTTGCTGGTTGAGCGGCGGATTATGCAGATGTGGCTGGGCCATACGTTCGAGCAACTCGCGGGTCATATGGGCCAGGTGTGGCACTTGCTCGACCTGGGATTGCAGGTTTTGCAGCAAGCTTTTCGGGCTGACCCGCTCACGCATCCACCGCTCCAGGAACGGTTGGGCAGTGGTCCACAGGTCCAGGTCCGGGTACAGCTGACGGCCCAGGCCTTCGATATTCAGCAGGGTTTTTTGCAGCAACACCAACTGCGGCTGAATCTCCATATTGAAGCGTCGCGCGGTCTGGAACAGGCGCATCAGCAGCAAACCAAAGGAAATATCTTTCAGCGGCCGCTCGAAAATCGGCTCGCAGACGGTGCGAATCGCGGCTTCAAAATCATTGACCTTGGTTTCCGCCGGCACCCAACCGGAGTCGATATGCAGCTGGGCAACCTTGCGGTAATCGCGCTTAAAGAAGGCGATCAGGTTGCGCGCCAGGTAGTCCTGATCCTCTGGCGTCAGGCTGCCGATAATGCCGCAGTCGATAGCAATGTACTGCGGGCTCCACGGCGTGCGGGTGCTGACAAAAATATTGCCCGGGTGCATATCGGCGTGGAAAAAGCTGTCGCGAAACACCTGGGTAAAGAAGATCTCTACGCCACGTTCGGCGAGCAGTTTCAGGTCGGTGCGCTGGTCGGCGAGGGTGGCCATATCGGTGACCTGCACGCCGTAGATGCGCTCCATCACCAGCACTTGCGGGCGGCACCAGTCCCAGTAAACCTGGGGCACGTAGAGCAGCGGCGAGCCTTCAAAGTTGCGTCGCAGCTGGCTGGCGTTGGCCGCCTCGCGCAGCAAGTCGAGCTCGTCATAGATGGTTTTTTCGTAGTCGCTGACCACTTCCACCGGGTGCAAACGGCGCGCTTCGGCCGACACTCGCTCGGCCAGTTTGGCCAGCAAGAACAGCCAGGCGATATCGGCGCGAATCACCGGCTTTAAGCCTGGGCGAATCACTTTCACCACCACTTCTTCACCGCTGCGCAGTTGTGCGGCGTGCACCTGCGCGACCGAGGCTGAGGCCAGTGGCTGGCTGTCGAAACGGGAGAACACGTCGCCAACCTTGGCGCCCAACTGCGCTTCGATCAGCGCCAGGGAATGGGCGGAATCAAACGGCGGCACCTGGTCCTGCAGAAAGGCCAATTCATCGGCCATATCCACCGGTAGCAAGTCGCGACGGGTGGAAAGCAGTTGGCCGAACTTGATAAAGATTGGCCCCAAATCCTGCAACGCCAGGCGTACGCGTTCGCCGCGGCTAAGCGCAAGCTTGCGCCGTGGCAACCAGCGCCAGGGCAGGAAATAACCGACCGCACGCAGCCACCAGGGCAACGGCAGTTCGAGGATCAGGTCATCGAGACGGTAGCGAATAACCACGCGCTGAATGCGCAACAAACGGCGGACGGCAAGCAGGCTCATGCGGGTTCGCTAGGTTTTGGGGTGAGTGTCAGGGCTAGGCGCTCAACGCGCGCATCGAGGCGGTCGAGAGCCAGCTTAAGGTCGTCCAGTTCGGCAAAACGGGCCTGGGCTTCGTTTTCGCCCACCAGGGTGCGCGATTCTTCGGCCAGGTAGTCGGCCAGGTTCTGGCGCAGGCTGTCGAGGTTCTGGGTCGTCCAGCGGGCACGGCTTTTCAGGTGGCCGCTGAGCAATTGGCTGCCGACTGGGCCGAGCCAACGGGCCAGCTCGTATTCCCAGTCCAGCTCCAGGTCTTGCAGCACGCCAGCGAGGTCGAGCAGCACAGCGCTGTCGCCATCCAGTTCAACTTCAGGGCTATGCAATACCGCAGTTTTGTCTTTGCTGGTGGCCAGGCGCAGCAAGCTGCTGGCCGGGGCGCGCAGGCGGCAGGCGATGTCGCCATCCCAGTGCGCGGCCAGGCGCAGGCCGGCACCATCGGCGAGGATAAACACCTGCAAGGCCGGGGCGCTGCAATCGACGGCAATTACTTTGCCGGCCAGGTGCGCCAGGCGCGGCATGGCCCTCGCATCCAGACGCAACACGCGGTTGATGCCGCTTTCGGCAGTGGCCAGCAGTGCCTGAGTCAGCATCAGGGTTTGATACCGCGGTGCAGGGCGACAATGCCGCCTGTCATGTTGTGGTACGTGGCGCGTTCAAAACCGGCCTCGACCATCATGGCCTTGAGGGTTTCCTGATCCGGGTGCATACGGATCGACTCCGCCAGGTAGCGGTAGCTTTCCGAGTCATTGGTGATCAGTTTGCCCATCAACGGCAGCAGGCTGAACGAGTAGGCATCGTAGGCTTTGGACAGCAGATTGCTGGTGGGCTTGGAGAATTCCAGAATCAGCAAACGGCCACCGGGCTTGAGCACCCGCAGCATGGAACGGATGGCGGCGTCTTTATGGGTGACGTTGCGCAGACCAAACGCGATGGTCACGCAGTCGAAATGGTTATCCGGGAATGGCAGCTTTTCCGCGTCCGCCTGGACGAACTGAATATTGCCAGCCACACCGCTGTCGAGCAGTTTGTCGCGGCCCACTTTCAGCATCGAGGCATTGATATCGGCCAGCACCACTTCGCCGGTGGGTCCAACCAAACGGGAAAACTGCTTGGTCAAATCGCCCGTGCCGCCAGCGATATCCAACACGCGGTTGCCGGTACGTACGCCGGACAGCTCGATGGTGAAGCGCTTCCACAGGCGATGTACGCCAGCGGACATCAGGTCATTCATCAAGTCATATTTGGCAGCTACGGAATGGAAAACCTCGGCGACTTTGTCGGCCTTCTGGCTTTCCGGCACGCTCTGGTAGCCGAAGTGGGTAGTCGGTTCGGCATCACTGCCTTTGCGCGGATCGTTCATATGCGGTCACCGGAAGAAAGTGCCGGCCATTCTAATCGCCGTCGTGGGCTTTGTCTTGGCAAGGCGTACGCGTTGGGCGCCTGTGTTGCTGCCCATCGCCTTAGGCACGCGTTATAGTCGCGCGACTTATGGTCGCAGGAGTTGCCAACTATGGCCCGCATTACCGTCGAACGTTCCCACACCCTTGGTCGTGAAGGCGCCCGCGCCAAAGCCGAAGAACTGGCCGAACGCCTGGCCCAGGAATACGCCGTGCGTTACCAGTGGAATGGAGATGTCTTGGAGTTCAAACGCAGCGGCGCTGACGGCAGCATTGAAGTGGGCGACGACAGCGTGCGTGTGGAACTGAAGTTGGGGCTGATGTTGTCGGCGTTGAGCGGCACCATTAAACGCGAGATTGAGAAGGGGTTGGATGAGTCGTTGAGTTAGTTGCCGCATCCGCGCTTGTTGCGCAATTCTGGATTCCCGCCTGCGCGGGAATGACGATGGAGGGTGAATATCCCCGTCGTCCCCGCGAAGGCGGGGACCCAGAATCTAAGGTCAAACCTAGTATGTGAATTCTAAATTTCATCGTTACTTTGGCTGCATGCCTGCAACTCGCAGGCGTTTCTCTCTTACTTTCTCGTGAGGTGCACCATGGCCAAAGTTGCAGCTAAAAAAGCAGTCGCTAAAAAAGTTGAAAGCAGCGCTTCCGTACTCACCGACGTTAAACACTACAGCCGGCAAATCTGGTTGGCCGGTTTGGGCGCTTACGCCAAAGCGGGCAAAGAAGGTGCGGGCTATATCAAAGGCCTGGTAACTGCCGGCGAAGGTATCGAACGACAAGGTAAAAAGCTGGTCTCAGTGCAAGTCGAAGCGGCGAACAGCCAGATCGACTCGGTGAAAAATTCTGTCAGCAGCAATGTCTCCAGCGTCAAAAGCAAAGTTGAAGTGCAGTTCGACAAAATCGAGAAAATTTTCGATCGTCGGGTGGCCAAAGCACTAAATCGTTTTGGTATCCCTTCGCGCCAGGATGTTGATGCGCTCTCTGCTAAGCTGGACGTGCTGAATGCGTTGGTTGCACGTGTCGCTAAGACTCAATAAGGAGAGCGGGATGGTTGCTAAAAAGAAAGTCGAAAAACAAAGCAGCTCGTGGATTGGCGAAGTAGAGAAATACTCGCGCCAAATCTGGCTGGCTGGGCTGGGCGCTTATTCGAAGATCAGTAAGGACGGCACCAAGCTGTTCGATACCCTGGTAACCGATGGCGAGAAAGCCGAGAAGCTGGCTAAGAGCGAAGTCGAGAAGCAAGTAGGCGCCGTTAAGTCGTCGGCTAAGTCTTCTGCCAAGTCGGCCAAATCCAAGGTCGATGAAGTTAAAGATCTGGCGATCGGCAAGTGGGGTGAGCTTGAAGAAGCCTTTGATAAACGTCTGAACAGCGCCATTTCGCGCCTCGGTGTACCGAGCCGTAATGAAGTGAAATCGCTGAACAGCAAAGTCGATACCTTGACCAAACAGCTGGAAAAATTGACCGGTGTCTCGGCCAAAACCGTAGCCGCTAAACCAGCGCCTAAAGCCGCTGCTAAACCTGCGGCGAAAGCTGCAGCCAAGCCGGCTGCCAAACCCGCGGTTAAAGCGGCGGTAAAACCTGCAGCGAAAGCAGCAGCCAAACCTGTTGCCAAAGCGGCGGCTGCGGCCAAGCCTGCGGTGAAAGCGGCTGCCAAACCTGCGGCTAAAGCGCTGGTAAAAGCAGCGGCTAAACCGGCTGTGAAAGCAGCTGCCAAGCCTGCGGCGAAGCCCGCTGCAAAAGCGGCGGCCAAACCTGCCGCTAAGCCTGCGGCAAAACCAGCGGTGAAAGCTGCCGCTAAACCAGCAGCGAAACCGGCTGCTAAACCCGCCGCCAAGCCAGCAGCGAAACCCGCTGCCGCCAAGCCAGCTGCCAAGCCTGCCGCCGCTAAACCGGCGGTAAAGCCAGCCGCTAAATCTGCACCTAAGCCGGCTGCTGCCAAGCCTGCTGCCGTTGCCAAACCCGCTGCTCCTGCACCCACACCGGCGCCAACGCCGGCTGCTGCGAGCACTCCGGCCGCAACGCCGGTTCCGCCAGTGACGCCAAGCACGTCGTCCTGAGTGGTAGGGCTACAAAGCTCGCCACGTTCAGCCAGCGTGAATAGGTAGCCAGCTGAATAGGCGTTAAAAAAAAATGCCCCGTTTCGAAAGAGACGGGGCATTTTTTATGGCTGCCTGTACAGCAGCGCTCGCGCTTATGAGGCGTTTTTATGCACCGCCGCTTCCGTCGCGTCGTAAATCACCACGCAAATATGCTCGACCTGGCCACTGCTGGCGGCCAGCGGCAGTAGGGTGACGTTCTGGTACATAAAGTCGACGCGCCCGGTGATGGGTTGGTAATTTTTGAAATGCACCAAGTACGGCCGCTGTTCCCACAAGCTAAAGGCGCGGGTGCCAAGGGTGACAACGGTGTCGACCTTGCGCCGAAACCAGTCTTCGTCAATTTCCTTGAACAGCGCAAACAACGACTTGCCTTGCACCTCATCCGGGCCCAGGCCTGAGTGGTTTTCCATAAAGCTGTTAAACACTTCCACCCGGTATTGGCGGTCGAGCACGATCACGCCCACATCGATGCATTGCACGATATCCAGCAGCCAGTGAACCTCTTTGATGTCGATCTGCGCAGGCATAGGCTGGGTCTCAGTTCATCAGGTAATTGATTTTGTACGTCAGGCGCTGGATTGAATCTTCGGTAAACAGCAGCAACAGGTCGAAGTGCACATCGTGGCCTTCCAGGCTGTAGCTGATCTCCACCGCCAGGGTTTTACGCCAGCGTTTCTGGTTTACGGTGATCAGGCTTTCGATCGAGCTGTGCAAGCCGAGTAGTTGCGGGTGGCCTTGGGAAAAGCGCACATCAATCTGCTCGGAAATACCGCTAAGGCAGGCGCCGATCAGAATGCTGGCCAGGTCCAGCAGCATCTCTGAGACCTCGCGCTCATCCTTGGGCTGCCACTTGAACAGCTTGCCGATGTCGCTGATTTCCGAATCGTGAAACAGCAGCAGCGCCTCGCCAGCTATGCCGTCGCCGATAAAACCCTGGCACAGCGCACTAAAGCGTTCGCCGCGCTGAGCGTCGGCCAAGGTCATATGCAGCTCGCTGACCTCAAAGATGTTCACGCTCGGCACCGGCAGCTCAACAAACACCCCCAGCACCTTGGCCAGCAGGGCGGCAGCGCGGCCCATGGCGACGTTGCTGATCTCGCGCAGCGCATCGCGGAAATTCACCTTGAGCTCGAAGTCCGGCCGCAACGGTATATCTGCAGGTTTGGCCGGCGTGCCCAGCAGGTTCAAGCGTTCGAGGGTTTGCCGCAGAATTTCCGGCTCGGCCGGTTTCTTGATAAAGGCCAGGGCGCCCAATTCCATCACCCGGCGCATGGCTTCTTCCTGCACGTCGCCGGAAACCACCACCACCTTGGCCGCCAGGCCTTCGGCGCGGAGTGCAGCAAGCACTTCGTAGCCGTCCATTACCGGCATGGTCAGGTCGAGTAGCACCACCTGGCCAAGGCCCTGACGGATCGCCTCCATCGCTTCCTGGCCCTGAGTCGCCTGGGTGATAGAAACTGGCCAATCCGCCGGCAAGGAACGGATCAACTGCTTGCGCGCCATCATGGAGTCGTCGCAGACCAACAGAGGAATCACTATCTAGTTACCACCATGACCAAAGGGTAAGGCCGATCCGTAGGGTGAGGGCTGTACACCCTGCGGCATCGAATTTAGGCAAGCATAGCTGGCAGGTCAGGTTGACGCTCTGCGCCGCTACTACGTTACCTCGAGTGACGTTTACTGGTGCCCCACGGGCCAGGCTGGTGCGTGAATGTGCCGATAACCCAGAGCGCGCCGCGCCGCCAGGGGCGTGGCCGGCTGTGGCGCAAATCCTGCATTCTTGTTCGCTATTCTGAACGCCTGACGGAACATCTATAGTCGGGGTTCCACTCACCTTTCTGCCCATAGACGCCAACCATGCGCCATAAGGATCTGAAACACTGGACCAGCGGATTCGCCCATTTACTCAACTTACCCAACGGCCGTCCGCGCTTGTTGGGCTTGAGCCAGTGGTTGAAACAGATCTGCGCGGTCGACCATTTCGTCCTCTTTGTCTACGAAGGCAATCATCGGCCGCTGGCCCTGTTCGACACCTTTGCCGCTGACAAACGCAAAATCTACGTCGATGACTACCAGGTTGGGCCTTACCTGCTCGACCCGTTTTATCTCGCCTGCACGCGCAACCAAGCGCCTGGGCTGTGGCGTTTGCGGCAGTTTGCGCCGGACCATTTTTATCTTGGCGAGTACTACCTCAACTACTACCAGCTCACCGGTTTGGCGGAGGAGGTGGCGTTTTTTGTCGACTTAGCCGATGGCGCCAAAGCGGTGTTGTCGCTGATGCGCAGCACCACCAGCCCGGCCTTTAGTCGCGATGAAGTGCAGATGCTCGAATGTGCCGAGGCGGTAGTGGTGCAAGTGGTACGCGAGGCCTGGCAGCAATGCCGGGTGCAGCCGCGTTCAGCGCAGGATCTGGACCATAAAATTCGTGCCGCGTTTGACGAGTTCGGCGCCCACAGCCTGACCGCCCGCGAGCAGGAAATAGTGCAATTGCTGCTGCGTGGGCACTCCAGTGCTTCGGTGGCGGGGCATTTGGAGATCAGCCCCGGCACGGTGAAAATCCATCGCAAAAATATCTACGCCAAGCTCGGCATCGGCAGTCAGGCCGAGCTGCTGGGGCTGTTTATTCGCGAGCTCTCTGGCTCGCAGATCACTGAAGAACGCTTGTTGAAGACGGCGTCCTAAGCCGGTACGCCCTACGTCTGCACCCCTGCAATTTGGCCGATACGTCCCTTCATCGAAACTCTGAACCGTGATTCACTGGCTAAAAATGAATCAGGATTCAGACCATGGCTTACCGCCACAGCGCCGCCCGCATTGACCGCGACCAAGAGCAGCGCGAGCGCATTCTCGATTGTGCATTGCTGCTGGTGGCAGAGGGCGGCTTTGCCGCGCTGACCATGCAAAGCTTGGCCGAGCGGGTGGGCATCGCCACCGGCAGCTTGTACCGACACTTTCGCGGTAAAGGTGAATTGGCGGCGCAGGTGTTTGCCCGCGCCAGCCAGCGCGAAGTCGATGCCATGACCGCCACCTTGGCCCTGCCAGGCAGCGCGCCTGAACGCCTGGCCAAGGCGCTGGAGCAATTCGCGGCCCGCGCCTGGCAAAGCCGGCGCCTGGCTTTTGCCCTGATTGCCGAGCCCGTGGACCCGGAAGTCGACGAGCGCCGCTTGGCGTTTCGCGAAGCCTATGCCGCGCAGTTGGGGCAGGTGATCGAACAGGGGGTTAAGGCCGGGGCTTTTCATGCGCCTTTTGTTTCGGTGAGCGCGGCCTGTTTGGTCGGCGCCATCAGTGAGGCCTTGGTGGGGCCGCTTTCCCCACAAGCCCGGGCCGCTCGCGAAGCAGGCGAGCCGGCGCTGCAATTGGCGGACGTCAGCGCCGCCCTTATCTCGTTCTGTTTACGCGCACTCTCTGCCAACACAGAGCGTGCAGAGGAGTTACAGCCATGAACAGCCACGCCGCGTTTGCCGAAACCCATGAAGTCAGTAATCAGCCGCCTGCGCTGGACGGCATCAACCTGTACCGCGCCGACCTGCCATTGCAGGAGTGGACGCGCCACTTCGGCGCCGCCTGGGCCCATGAGCGTATCGACGTTTACGGCGCATTGGCCGGCGGCCCGTTGATGGCGGCCGGCTTTCTCGCCAACGAAAACAAGCCGGTATTCAAAAGCCACGACCGCTATGGCCATCGCCTCGACGTGGTGGAATTCCACCCGGCTTATCACCAGCTGATGCAGGCGGCCATCGAACATGGCCTGACCTCGATGCCCTGGACCGACCCGCGCGCCGGCGCCCACGTCGCCCGCGCCGCCATGACCTATATGCACAGCCAGGCCGAAGCCGGCAGCGGTTGCCCGCTGACCATGACCTTCGCCAGTGTGCCGGCCCTGCGTATGCAACCGGACGTCGCCGAAGCCTGGCTGCCGAAAATTCTTGCCACCGAATATGACCCGCGCAACCTGCCCATCGCCCAGAAAACCGGCGCCACCATCGGCATGGCCATGACCGAGAAACAAGGCGGTACCGATGTGCGCGCCAACACTACGCGTGCCTATCCGGTAGGCATTCCCGGCCCTGGTCAGGCCTATGAATTGGTCGGCCATAAGTGGTTCTGCTCGGCGCCGATGTGCGATGCCTTTTTAACCCTGGCGCAAACCGACAAGGGCTTGAGCTGCTTTTTGCTGCCGCGCCACCGCCCGGATGGCACGCGCAACGAGTTCTATATCCAGCGCTTGAAAAACAAACTGGGCAACTGCTCGAACGCCTCCAGCGAAGTGGAATACCGTGGCGCCTTGGCCTGGATGCTGGGCGAAGAAGGGCGCGGTGTGCCGACCATTATCGAAATGGTGGCGATGACCCGCTTTGACTGCATGGTTGGCTCCAGCGCGCTGATGCGCCAGGCCTTGAGCCAGGCCGCACACCACTGCGCGCACCGCAAGGTGGGCGGGCGCGTATTGAGCGAACAGCCGTTGATGCAAAACGTGCTGGCCGACTTGGCCCTGGAAAGCGAAGCCGCCTTGGCCCTGAGCCTGCGCATGGGCAAGGCGCTGGATAATGCCCACGTTGAGTCGGAAGACAAATTCGCCCGCCTGGTAACCGCCGTGGGCAAGTATTGGATCTGCAAACGTGCCCCAGCAATGATCAACGAGGCCGCCGAATGCATGGGCGGTGCTGGCTATGTGGAAGACAGCATCTTGCCGCGCCTGTACCGCGAGGCGCCGGTGAACTCCACGTGGGAGGGCTCCGGCAATGTGCAGTGCCTCGACGTATTGCGCGCCTTATCGAAAGAACCGGGCGTGCTTGATGTGCTGTTTGCCGAGCTGGGCGATGGCCATGGTGATGCGCGGCTTAAAGCGCATATCGAAGGGCTCAAGGCCGGTTTCCGTGATACCGCCGATATCCAATACCGCGCCCGTCAGCTCACTGAAGATGTGGCCGTGGGCTTGCAAGCCAAGCTGTTGCTGGAGGGCGGCAATGCATTGGTGGCCGACGCGTTTATCGCCAGCCGCTTGGGCCAGGGTGGTCGCGTATACGGCACCTTGCCGCGTGGGGTTGATGTTGAAGCCCTTGTTGCGCGAAGCACCCCGCACCTGATGGGCTAACGACGCATTGGCGCACCTGGGTCCCCGCCTGCGCGGGGACGACGGCGGTTTTACC